>CABPZV010000126.1 GCA_902462015.1 uncultured Eubacteriales bacterium
CACGGCTTTCTGCCGCCGCCCGAAACCTCGGTACGTGTAAGAGTTGACTGTGTACCCTGCCTCTGATTTGCAAGATACGCCTTGACCGCTGTATGAAGAACAGTGGCGTTTACCTCGGCACCGAAGACTGCATCGGAGAGGGTAATCTCGCCTGTTTCTTTACCCGCCATATTGACTATTTTTAAAACCGGCATGTAACTTCCTCCTTCCGATTATGCATTTTTGACTGTGTCACGGACAAACACAATTCCGCCCTTAGCTCCGGGAACAGCTCCCTTAACGGCGATTAGGTTTGCATCCGCGTCAATCTTCGCAATTTCAAGATTCAATACAGTCACCTGCTCATTTCCATACTGTCCCGGCATAATCTTATTTTTGAATATACGGGAAGGTGTGGATGTCGAACCCATAGAACCGGGCTGACGGTGAATAGGACCTGTACCGTGTGTCATTTTAAGTATGTGAGCGTTCCATCTTTTAACAACGCCTGTGAATCCGCGTCCTTTTGTAATTCCGGTTACGTCGACCTTTTCACCCTCGGCAAAGTCTGCGGCGGTGACGGTATCGCCTACATTGAGTCCGGAACAATCATCAAGTCTGAATTCCTTCAGGTGCTTTTTGTTTGTAACTCCAGCTGCCTTAAAATGTCCCAATTCCGGCTTGCTAAGCTTGCGTTCGGCAATATCTTCAAATCCGAGCTGAACAGCTTCATAGCCGTCTTTTTCAACTGTTTTTTTCTGAGCGACAACACAAGGTCCCGCTTCGAGAACAGTTACAGGAATAACGTTTCCTGCCTCGTCAAAAATCTGGGTCATCCCCAGCTTCTTTCCAATGATACCTTTCTTCATTAGTATCGTTTCCTTTCCAGCACCTCACTCGGTGCACATGTTATTGGTTGACGCAACACGTCAACATGACATACCGTAGGCTGCATAAATGCAGCGCGGCCATCGCGCCTTCGGCACCGGCATACCGAAAGCCTATTCTCTGTATATATAATGTAGATAATCAATATATACAAAGAAACTTCCCGAAAAAATCAGAGCTTAATCTCGATTTCAACACCGGCAGGAAGCTCAAGACTCATCATAGCTTCAACAGTTTTCTGCGAAGGCTTTATAACATCGATAAGTCTTTTGTGAGTTCTCATTTCAAACTGTTCGCGGCTGTCCTTATATTTGTGAACCGCGCGGAGAATTGTTACAATCTCCTTATCTGTAGGAAGCGGAACAGGACCTGAAACCGTTGCGCCGTTGCGTTTTGCGGTCTCAACAATCTTCTCCGCAGCCATATCGATAAGAGTGTGATCATAGCTCTTCAGTCTGATTCTGAGCTTTTCCTTAATAGCTGCCACTTGTTTTTCCTCCTTCATAGTCTTTATAAGGGGGAATACGCACCGAAAACCATTTTGCACCCTGAGTCCCTCCGACTTTAATGCCGCGCCGGTCTGAACATCAAACCAGTCCAAATGCCGCCAAAGCACGAGATACCCGCTAAAGCCCGGCATTCGAAAGCTTATGCACACCCTGCCGGGTGTTTCCAAGGCTAACATTAAAAATAACGGATTCGCCGCATACCTTACGGCAGCGACGGCGCCGTAATTTCTATCTGGAGCAAAATACTGTTTCGATACGATTGCCGCCCGGTTTGTAAACTCGGACATACTCTGCGAAAATTCCCTGCGCGCAACCGTTTCAGCCGCCACAGCCACCTTTCGCTTCATCGCACATCAAGCTTTACAATTATACACTAAAAAAAAGTTTAATGCAATAGTTTTACGAACTTTTTTTCATTTTTTCATTTTTTTACATTTCGTTCATATTTTAACCAGCAATTCATAATTTGGTGAAAAGTATCAAAAAACATTCGATTTTGAACCTGATATTTTGTAACTAAATTTGTCAAAATTGTATTGACATTTTTATACATTTATGGTATTATATTGTCAAGTTAAAGCAAACGCTCCACAATGATGAAAATTTATACTGAAATCATACGGAGTAGGCTTAAATAAATCAAATCCGGAAAACAAATCCGGAAAAATCAATTTAAATACTTCAAAAAATACATATTTACAGGAGGACAACTCATATGAAGTCGACTGGAATTGTCAGGAAGATTGATGAGCTTGGAAGAATCGTACTGCCAATCGAAATAAGGAACACTCTCGATATCAAACCAAAAGATTCAATCGAAATCTTTGTTGACGATGATAAAATCGTTCTTAAAAAATATCAGCCGTCATGCATATTCTGCGGAAATTCCGACTATGTGACAGTATTCCGCGGAAAGCTTGTTTGCGCCGATTGCATTTCAGCTATCAAGCGTTCCATTGTTCAGTAAAAAGCCGTCAGTCTGATATTAACAAATTAACTTTTCAGTTATTACAATCTGACATGTTTTTATTCTTAATCCGCGACAGGAGTTTATCCTGCCGCGGATTTTTTGCGCAAAAAATTTTGAAAAATCCGGCAGCAGCAAAACACACATTTCAGCGCTTTGCAAAAATAATAATTAATCCAAATGTTTAAAAATAAGTCCTTTCTGTATAATTTGATTTTGACGGTCAAAAATACTATTGCAAGCAAAAAGGTCCGATGCCTGCAAAATTCGGATTCTGTTGATTTTCACGGCAGGCACGCAAGCTTAATATAATATGAAAGGACAAAGATGTATGAATTATAACGCAAAACGAGCAAGACTCAGCGGCGTTATATACATAATCCTTGCGCTAATGCTGGCGGCGATTATGTGTATAACCTTCTTTACCGCAATTTCTTCACGAAGAGAAAATACCTTGCCGGAGGACACCACCCCGACAACAGACACATCCGACCGCACAGATGATACGCTCCCGTCAGTAATTCCGGGAAGCGACAATTCTTCAATAGCCGGTGCAAATCCTTCTGATATTGTAACATCGCCGGATGATGCAGCTGTTAACGCGGCGCCTTCAGAAGAAGAGACAAAAGCTCCGAGCGTAACACAGCCGACATTTTTTATGCCGTTTGACGGTATTGTAACAAAAGAATTTTCCGGTAATATTCCGGTATTTTCAATTACAATGAATGACTACAGAGTTCACGCTGGAGTAGACATTGAAGCCGCGGAGGGAAGCTATGTAAAGAGCTGCGCGGGCGGAATTATATCCAATATATATAATGATGATCTCTGCGCCACATGTATATCTATAGATCACGGAAGCGGATACGTATCCTGTTACCGCGGACTCAGCGACGAGCTTCCGGAGGGAATTGTCGCAGGAGCGGCAGTCGATGCAGGAACGGTTATCGGCACAATCGACGACGGAGCGCTGTTCGAAGTTTCGCAGCCTGCTCATCTGCATTTTGAAATGACGGTAAACGGAGAATTTGTAGATCCTCTCGAATATCTGCCTTATAATGCAGAAGCAGCTGCAGCTTACTACGGTGAATAGTATAACTTAGGCAAGATGTCCCGCCATTAAGGCGGCAGTCTTAATGGCGGTCGCCTCTTAAGGCGGCAGTCTTAGTGGCGGTCGCCTCTTAAGGCGGGTTACATTCACCATTCAGTGGGAGATACAGGCTCCTACTGGAATGGCTGCCACGCCATTTGACGGGGCAAGCCCCTTATTGAAAAGAAAAGCATACCCGAAAATCCTTTGCACGGCAAAAGCTCTTAAAGCGCAGCCGCGCAAAGGATTTTTTACTCAGGCTCAGCAAAATAAACCAAGAGTACAATTTCTCACAGCCTTGTATCTTTCGTATTTTTCAAGATAAACTTCTTTATATTTAAAATCCGGACATACCGGCTGTCCGTATGAAACAAAGCTTTCAGCCGCTTCTCTCAGTGAATTAAAGCTTCCGAGCGCGCATCCTGCCATCATCGCACATCCTGCCGCACCGGCCTCGCCGGTAAGTAACGGTGTTATAGAAGTGATTCCACAGAGAGAACCGAAAATATCGGCCTTGATTCCAAGCCAGACCGCAGAAGAAGCTCCGCCTCCGGTCGCCATAAGCTGACTTACGGATATTCCCTGCTGCGCCAGCTTTTCAAGATTATACGCCATTTCATATGTAAGGCCCTCCATGACCGCACGGTAAATATCCGGAATACCGGTTTCCATTGTCATTCCGATTATACTTCCCTTTGCGTTCGGAATAATGTCAGGTGTTCCCCCTGCGCCAAGAAAATGCGGAACAACGAGAATATCAGACGGTGAAGCAGGACAAAGCTCGTCAAGCATCCGGTAAACACTGACTCCGTGCGCCGCCGCATCAGCTTTCATTGACTGTGCAAAGGTATCGCGGAACCACTTCAGGAGCACACCTCCGGAAAAATTAAAGGCATATGTAGCGTAAAGTCCATCGACAGAGTGCGGAACGCATACATAATTATTTGACGTAAACCCATTTGCCTTTATTATTCTATCAAAAACGGGCGTTATACATTCAACCGAACCGGTTCCGTCAACCGCCTGTCCTGCGGAAAGCACTCCGGCGCCGGTAGCAGCCGCAATCTGATCCTGTGATCCGGCGACAATTTTAATATTTTCCGGGAGTCCAAGCTCCCGGGCAAGCTCTCCGCGGAGAGAACCGATAACAGTTCCGTTCGGTACAGGCTCCGGCATCTGTTCCAAACAAATTCCGGCCGCTTCCAATAGCTCCGCCGACCATTGAAGCCTCTCAACATCGAAAGCTGCCGTCCGGCATGCCTGAGTATGAGTTGTTGTAAACTCTCCGGACAAACGATAGCAGATAAAATCAGCCGCCTGAAGAAATTTGAATGTTCTCTCATGTACCGCGGCAATATTCTCCGACATCCACATAATTTTCGGCAGAGAATACATGGGAGCCGGATTTGCGCACGTAACCGAAGAAATATATTCTCGTCCCAGCTTTTCAATAAGTCTCCCGTTTTCCGACACTCCGCGCTTGTCAGTATACATTATCATATCGCAAAGGCAGTTCCCGTCACGATCGACAGGGACACATGCCTCTCCGAAAGATGTTACGGCAATCGCCGCAACCTCAGACCTTTTGACTCCTTTGCCGCTGACACAGCGCGCAATGACATCCTTCGCGGCGCCAAAAATCGTATCGGCGTTCATATCACCGGCTCCGGCAGACGTAGGATACTCCGAATATGCAGCCGACAGCTGACTTCCGGTTTCGGAAAATGCAACGCACTTTATTCCGGTGCTCCCGGCGTCAAGACCCAAAAAAATCATAACCGTTCTCCATTTCTATTTTAATCTCCGGAAAAACCGGCAGAATATTTTTTCACGCCAAAACAAAAAATGTGTTCCGGATAATATTGACTAACAGTTCATTTAATATTATAATAATAAAAATGAAGTATGTCAACACAATCATTTAATAAATAGATAGGAGTATATAAAAATGTCTGTTGTTTCAGATTACAAAAAGGTCACAGAAATTTACGGGAAAGCTGCGGAAAAAGGCTGGGTAATACCCTGCATTTGCTCTGAAAATCTCACAACCACGGAGGCGATTTTTTCAGCGGCTGAGGACTTCGCCGCCGCGCACGGACTCGATTCCGTTCCTGTTACAATTGCTATGACGATAAAATACAGCCACCGTCCGCAGGCTACATACTATACGCACAGCCGCCGCGCCGACATCGGTCTCCGCTGCTTCCGTGCAGACGCGGAAATTCTTTCGGAGGTATATCCGCACGTTACGGCCATGCTTCACTTAGACCACGTACAGCCGGTTGACGACAAGGATCTGCTTGAAGGCGATCTTTCCGGTTACGCCTCAATAATGTACGACGCTTCGACCTTTCCTTTTGAGGAAAATATAAAAATGACCTCGAATTTTGTAGACAAAATGAAAGGCAAAATTCTCATAGAGGGAGCATGCGACGAAATATATGACGCCGGCGGATCTACTCACAATTCAATCACTACGCCGGAGGATGCAAAACGTTTCATAGACGAGACCGGTGCGGACTTGATCGTATGCAATCTCGGAACAGAGCACCGTGCGTCCGGAAAAGATTTAAAATATTACGGAGACGCCGCGCGAAAAATCCGCGACGCTATCGGAGAAAAAATAGTTCTTCACGGCACATCGTCCGTAACCGCAGATCAGATTA
>CABPZV010000127.1 GCA_902462015.1 uncultured Eubacteriales bacterium
CGGTACAGATGCAGCTTTTTATACAGGCAGAGAAGAGCGGCGAGCATGTGTTCTGATACGGCAAGACCAAACGCTCCGGTTGAGTTTGTCAGGTATACCCGTTCGGGTAATGCTCCCGGCGATGAATACGGTTCCGTCCCCGCGACACAGAGCTGAACAAAACGAAGATTTTCCGACGGCTGCAGATATTTTACAGGAGCCTGACCGATTATAACTTCACTTTCTGAAGCGAGCTTCGGAACAGCTTTGTCCTCTGAATTTGCAAAAGTCAAGTTAAAACCAGGAGCAGCGTCGCGCAGCCTTTTCTGAATTTTTTCGTCTGCCGGCAAAAGAACAAGCACTTTTTTATTTGTATGCTCATATTTTACCGAGGCTGTTCCGTGCGGAACTGCGCGCCGGCTGCTTCCGTAAACTATTTTTTCGATGTCATCATAATTCTGAGCAGTATATGTTGGAACAACATCTGTCGTGTTAGGCAAAAAATGAGGATTGTACCAGCAGGAGGCTATTCCGGCGTTCATACCTCCCTTTATGTCGCTTGACAGTGAATCGCCGATGATGATTGCGCGCGAGGGGTTAAAATCAGGAATTCTTGAAAATACAGCGTCAAAATATTGTCTGCTTGGTTTCTGCGCTCCTATTTCTTCAGATACAAATACGTTCTCTATATAAGGCGGAAGCGGAGAATCTGAAAAACGGCGCAGCTGTGTCGAGCGGATTCCGTTTGTAACTATATAAAGCTTTGCTTTCTGCGCCAGTCTCATGCAAAGCCGAAGCGCTCCGGGAAAAAGAATGTTCTGTCTGCTCAGGGCTTCTCCATAGCTTAAATTAAAGTCCGCCGGATCTATTTTATAACCAAGCCCGGAAAGCAGAATACGAAAACGTTCGGTTACAAGCTTCGGCTTCTCAATTTTTCCTGCCTCGAAATCCTTCCACAGTTTTTTATTTATATTGTGATATTCATTATAAATTTCATCGCTGAATTCAAGCGAACGGCTTTTAAAGCAGTATTCAAGAGCATTATATTCAGACTGATCAAAATCAAACAGTGTTTCGTCCGCATCAAGCAGTATTATATCGTATTTCATATTTTTGTGACTGCAACTTTTGTATATACTCTGAAGAATTTTCTTTCAGAATCTATAGCTCATACCTTTCGCAAATAATTAAAATTTTGTCCGGTTTCGGTTATGCCGCCGTGTTCTGCATGGAAATTTAACGGCTGCAAAATTTCAGAAAATGTTGTTTCCCCGCAGAGCAGAAAGTCCGTAGCGAAGAGCTTCCGAGGCCTTTTGGCGCTCCTCCTCATCTTCGGATGAAAGTTCCGGAAACAGTGCGTTAAAAAATGCTCCCCTTACTGTAGGATCGTTTTTCAGCATTTCATAGTTAAATAAAGAATCGGTTTTGTTTACAATTTCCAAGTAAAACAGTTTGCCGGATATATGGTCTGATATTGCTTTGTCAGATATAGTTACCTCCGGAGATACGCTGCCGTCAAGAATCAGTTTGAGCGCAGTGTCATCTCCGTAGTTCTTTTCTTCAAGCTTTTCGTCTATCCTTTTGAGAACTTCTTCATCAGATCTTGAACCGGTAAGGTCGGCGGTTAAGGTTTCAAACCGTCTTTTTGAGAAACGTTTTCCTTTGACAGTCGCGTCGAAAATACCGTTTTCCTTGGACATAACTATACTGACCGCTCCCTTGTAGCCGTATTCACCAAAGTCGTGTCCGTCGAGACATCCGCTGTATCCGTACCACATGTTTCCTCCGCGGTGAATTCCGTCGCTGTTGTGAACATGACCGAGAGCAATATAATCAAAACCGCTGCGTACAATTTCATCCATACGTATGGGACAATACCGTGACCCTGTATCCAAAAGGTCGCCGTGAGCGCAGAGAATATTGATTTTATCCGAATCAAGCTCAGGAGGATCTGAAAACGGACATGTGTCCATATGGCTTGAGGTGAAAGCATATCCATATATATTTACGCCTATATCATCAAAGCGGAAACAGTCAAGCTCAGGGGAATTAAACACATATACATTTTCAGGAAATGATATTTTTGCCCATATGCTGTCAGGAGTATAAGGATCGTGGTTTCCAGGAGAAATAACGATTCTGCATTCATGACACGCAGCAAATTCGCGTGTCACAAGAGCTGCGGTGTCTGGTGTTACAAAGCTGCTGTCAAACATATCACCTGCAATAAGTACGAGATCAAACTTTTCAATTCTTGCGAATGTCATCAGAGATGAAAAAGCTCCTCGAAGTTCAGAACGTTTAATTTTTGCTTTGTCAATATCTCCGATATTGAATGGAACGTCAAGATGTATATCGGCTGCGTGAAGTACCTTTATCATTTTTTTGCTCACAACCCTTCTTTTTCTGTCAGTTAAATTATTCCGTCAGATAATCTTTAGCATTGTCAGCCGTCTTCTTACGTACGGAGCGTATTTAAGGCTCATTTCAGCAAAATCTGAGGTGTCCGGCAGTCCGAGCTCTCCGAGCGTTGTTTTTGCACGTACGGACAAAAGAAAGTTTTTGATTTTTTCCGGCTGCGGAAGCTCGTCTATAAGCTGCCTGATTTTGTCAGATGCAGCATTCAGCTTTTCCTGCGAAATTTCCGAAAGCGGATCCGGTGTGTTTTCTTCAATGATTCCCTCTGTGAGACTGCCGTAAACAGGGCGAAGAAAATTAGGATCGAGAGATTTCGGTATGAATACAGGCTTTCTGCAGCTTTTGTATTTTTTCAGAACAAGCAGAGCAGAAACACCGACCTTTTCTCCGTGAAGAGCGTTTGTCTCTTTGTTAATACAATTCATTTCCCAGAGATGGGAAAGATGATGTTCTGCTCCTGAAGCCGGACGCGAACTGCCCTTGAGCTGAATTGCAACGCCTGATTTTACAAGACAGTCCATTACCAATTCTATAAAATTTGTCTCGGAGGAATTTGAATTCATAACCTTTTCGAGCGCATCCTGCTCAAGACTGTATATATCTTCCTCTACCGTCTCATCTGTTATAAGCGAAGTGAATCTCCAGTCAAAAAGTGAAACGTATTTACCGACAATATCTCCTATTCCTGAGGCTGTAAGCTCCGGCGGAGCCGTTCCGTATATGTCGGCATCGGCGAAAAGGGCGACCGGCGGCGTCGATGGATATGAGATTTTTCTGCCGCGGATAGTCATTGCGGCGATTCCTGATACAAATCCGTCTACACTTGGCGCGGTGGGAAATGATACAAAAGGTTTTTTGACCGCATGGCAGACATATCTCGTTATGTCGTGAACCGAGCCTGAGTCACATGCAACAAGCGCACTATAATTATTTTTTACAAGCTCCTTCATCAAAATATCAGCATTGACTTCTGTTGCGTGACTGCCGCCGGGAAAAACAATTTTGGGTTTGCAGGGGAATGCCTTTTCGGCGAGAAATCTTGTCTTATCGCTGCATACAACCGCGTAATTATCTCTGAATTTATCGGACAGATAGTGAAGGGCGTCGGCTGAGCAGCCTCTTTTTATAATAATTGGATCGGTAATTGCTTCTTTCAATTTTAATCTCCGCACCGCCTTTTTCGGCGGTTTTTATTTTTTTATTTTCATACAGCTTTTCCTGCAGACATATATCCGCTTTCGGTCATAAATTCTGTTTTATTTGCATAATGTTGTTGTACAATAACAAAACCAAATCGGCGTATGCCGAAGGTATTTGGAAAGGACCGGGTTTCAGCCATGTTTATTTATTCAGTTCGTGCGTCTACAGTAAAATTCTTCAGTGTACTGGCACTTTCTGTGATTACACTGATTGTACTTATTACGCTTATTCCGACTTATGACTCAGCCGAGGAAGCATTCAAAGACGGTGAGAATATTACCTACAGCGGTGTTAAGACAAATGAGGATCGAATAAAATTTCTTTCCCAGTTCGGCTGGACAGTTGAATCTGAACCAGCTGAAGAGGCCGAGGTGACAATTCCTTCGGAATTTGACAGAGTTATGGCATCGTACAACGAGCTTCAGAAGCAGCAGGGACTTAATCTTGAGAAGTACAGGCGGAAAAAGGTTACAAGATATACGTATGTAGTGACTAATTATCCTGACTATACAGGAGTTATTTATGCAAATATTCTCGTATACCGCGGAAAGGTAATTGCAGGCGATATCTGTACAGCGGATTCGTCCGGATTTACTCACGGACTTTCGGGCGGACAGGGAACACCTGATACAACATCCTGAGCTTCTGCAAAGTTTAATTATTCAGAAATTACAGAGCATTTTTTGATCACAACATTGTCGGAAATAACACGTGGGTAATCCCCTGCATCGGTAGGAACAGCTGCGATGCTGTCTACAACATCGAGCCCGTTTTTTACATACCCAAACGGAGCATAGTATCCGTCAAGTGATTTACAGCTGTCATCAAGGCATATGAAAAACTGCGAGGATGCTGTGTCAAAACCGGATGTATAGCTGCCGCTTCGTGCCATTGAAAGAACTCCTTTTCTGTGAGAAAGCTTGTTGTCAATACCGTTTGCACGGAATTCTCCACGGATTGTTTCCTGGGAGCCGCCGGTTCCCGTTCCGGTAGGATCTCCTCCCTGGATTACAAATCCCGGTATAATTCTGTGAAAATGTGTTCCGTCAAAAAAGCCTTCTTTTGCAAGTTTTTCAAAGTTTGCGGCCGTAATCGGAGCATCTTCTTTGCAGAGCTCGATATCAATTGTGTTTCCGTCCTGCATTTCAAATCTTATCATAACTTATTAATATCCTTTCGGGTTACAAAAATTAATATATATTTTTCAACTGCAAGTCTAACAGTGTAAAAAATCGGAAATAATATTCATGTCTATATGGAAAACTATGAGTATGAACAAAAGGAACGGTCATAAAAATGGAATTCAAAAAAGAAGAAACAGAAAAAGATCAGTTTGTGTACCTTCCTGAAAAAGGATATAAAAGAGTCGCAGTAATATCTTTCTATATTCTGATTGGTATTATTTTAATCTTTATAGCTGTAAAATGCGCTTTTGATTTTTTTCTTCCTTTTGTTCTTGCATGGTTTGTTTCTATGCTGCTTCGTCCTCTTCTGATTAATATAAGAAAGAGAACGCGGCTTCCTCACCGACTGCTGTGCATACTCGCGCTCGCTGCATTTTTTCTTATTGCCGGCGCAGCGATTTTTTGGGTGATTCAGCGGCTTATTTTTGAAGCAGGAAACGCTCTTGGCGCACTTATTGATAACTACGATGCAATTGAAGCTAAGGTTATGAGTATAGCGGAGTGGATTGCGGCGCGGCTTCCGTCGCATAATGGAAATGCTGTGGCGGATGTTGACGCTGTTATAGAGGCAGGTCTGGGCATGGTTCAGAGCACTGTTAATACAATTTCATCTAAACTGCCAATGGCCGCGGCTGCTGTTGCTTCCAAACTTCCCGGTATTATGTTTTTTACAGTTATGCTTGTAATGTCATCATATTATATAAGCGCCGATCTTGGAAAAATCAACAAGAAACTTGTTTCTTTTATTCCCGATAAAGCCAGGTCGTTTTTTTACAGTATATACGGAAATATGAAATATACGGGACTTTCGTATATGCGCGCTTATATGTTTATAATGCTGATAACATTTGCGGAGCTTCTTACAGGTTTTTTGATAATTGGAATCAGATATGCTGCAATTGCGGCATTGATTATTGCTTTTGCCGATATGCTGCCGGTAATCGGCGTGGGAATGATTATGATTCCATGGGCGCTTATTTTGATTCTGCAGGGGAGAAGTTATCAGGGAATCGGTCTTTTGTTGATTCTCGTCGTTATAGAGGTTCTCAGACAGGTACTGCAGCCAAAGATAGTTTCTGAAACAACGGGGCTTTCACCGCTGCTGACTCTGATATGTATGTATGCAGGTTTTCGGCTTGCCGGATTTGCCGGGCTGATTTTTTTGCCTATGATAGTTCTGATTATAAAAAATACTTTTTTCAGTCCTGCTTCTGATGCCGAAAGCAATAATCCGAATACAGAAAAACAAAGCCGCGGAAATTGAGCATTTCGTAAATTACCAATAATTAATTATATCATATTAATGTA
>CABPZV010000128.1 GCA_902462015.1 uncultured Eubacteriales bacterium
AACCTTTGAACCGGTTCCTCCGGTTTCAAGACCATATCCCGCAAGAAATTCTCTGATATCGTCTATATTATCATACGGGAAAGGTGATTTTTCCGCAAGTATAAGCCTGGCAATAAGCGAGGGTTTCGACACTGACTGTAACGGTGCTACTGTCGGATCGGTTGTCGGCATGATCTGCGGAGCATCAGCTATACCTGAGAAATGGTACAAGCCTTTTCACGGAAGACTTCGCACATCAATAAATCCGATTGGAACCGTTTCTATAGATGAGCTTGTTGAAAAAACTATGAAACATATTGAAGATAAATAGAACATATTATGTACGCGTAAAAAATCGTCCAACAGTTTTTTTACCCTAACAAAACTGTTCTAAGCAATCAAAGCGCCTTCTGAGGTATTTAAATCATACCTTAGAAGACGCTTTGTCAGTACAATATTACAATTTTTTTAATAAGGGGCTTGCTTCGTCACATGGCGTGGCCAACCATTCAGTAGAAGATTGTATCTCCTACTGAACGGTGAAATGTAACCCGCCGCCTGAAAGGCGATCGCCATTAGGGCGGCAGCTTTAATGGCGATTGCCTTAATGGCTTGACATCTTGCCTAAGTTAAATTTATACTCATCTGAAATAATACAACAACAGATTAGTATAAATGTTAATACTAAGAACTATAAAACTGAATTAATCAATCGCTGATATAAGGAAGAAGTGCAACATGACGGGCACGCTTAATCGCAACAGTAAGCTGACGCTGATGCTTCGCGCATGTTCCGGTAATACGGCGCGGAAGAATTTTTGAACGCTCGCTTACACACTTGCGAAGTCTTGCTATATCCTTATAATCAACCTGATCAATTTTATCTGCACAGAATGCGCATACCTTTCTGTGTCTGCGGACAAACGGACGCGCAGGTTTCTGCTGGGAATTTTCTTTTTCGTTTTCCATGGTTCTATTAAACCTCCAATCAATACGGTAAAAATAACCGTCAATAAATCACAAATATGCTATTGATTTCTGAATTAGAATATCAGACACTAAAACGGCAAATCATCATCACTGGCCAGATCTTCAAAAGCGCTGTCAGGAACAGACGGAGGAGTAAAAGCAGTTCCGGCACTGCTCTGTACAGGCTCTGCAGGTGAAGCAAAGCTGCGGTTAGCAGCAGCATATCCTTCCTCTGCTGATTTACTTTCAACAAATGATATCTCGTCAGCTACAACTTCAAAATCATAACGCTTCTGTCCGTTTTGATCCGTCCAGTTGCGGTTCTGAAGAGCACCAAGAACAAAGATAGACTTTCCTTTGTGGAAATATCTCGATACAAACTCAGCCTGCTGTCTCCATGCAGTAACACGAATAAAATCCGTTTGCGGCTGCTCTCCCTGTTTTGTAAATCTCCGGCTTACCGCAATTGTAAATGTAACAACCGGAACACCGGAGGGTGTCTGTTTAAGCTCGGGATCGGCTGTTAATCTGCCAATAAGAAGAATCTTATTTAAGCTTGCCATACTAAAAATTCCATCCCTTTCTTTTGAAATCCTATACTGCGATTCCGATTAACTATTCAGCAGCATCTGCAGCTGAATCCGCTGTGCTCTGATTATCATCAGCGGTCTCTTCTTTTACAGCCTCAACTTCAGGCGCAGCTTCTGCTGATGAAACCGATGCAGCCGATGGCATACCTGTTTTTGCTGTAGGTTTAACCGCCTTTGTTACCATCGCGCGCATAGTACCCTCAGTAATATTAAACACACGATTAATCTCTGCAGGAAGATCTGCCGGTCCTTCAAAAGTAATGAGAGTATAATATCCCTCATTCTTGTCATTGATCGGATAAGCAAGTCTGCGCTTGCCCCAGTCAGCAACCTCAATAATCTTACCTGCTGATTCGATCATTCCTTTAAACTTTTCAATAATGGCCTTTATACCCTCGTCTCCGAGATCAAGATCAAAAACGAAAAGCGCTTCATAAGACGAAAACTGTCTTTCCATAATTTTTACACCTCCCTATGGACGTAAGACCGCATAGAATTGTTTTTACGGATATTCTCCGTTTTCTGTGCGGCAAGGAGAAAACATAGTTTTCAATAGTATAATTATACCACACTTCTTGTCTGTTTGTCAAGAGGTGTGGTGTTTATTTTACAGAATAACAAATTCAATAAGGGACTTGCTCCGTCAAATGGCGTGGCAACCATTCCAGTAGGAGATTGTATCTCCCACTGAATGGTGAAAGTAACCCGCCGCCTTGGAGGCCATCGCCTTAAGAGACGACCGTCATTAAGACGACCGCCATTAAGGCTGCCGCCTTAGTGGCGGGACATTTTGCCTAAGTTATACTACTTTGTTCCAAACAGCCTGTCCCCTGCATCACCGAGACCAGGAACAATATAAGCATGTTCGTTCAGACAATCATCAAGCGCAGCACAGTAAATATCGACGTCAGGATGATCCTTTTGCACCTTTGCAACTCCTTCCGGCGCTGCGACAAGATTAAGAAGTCGGATATTGGATGCTCCGCGTCTTTTTATCTGCGTAACAGCGTCCGATGCGCTGCCTCCGGTTGCTAACATCGGATCGGCAAGAATTACAAGACGCTCGCTGATATCAGCCGGAAGCTTGCAGTAATATTCTACAGGCTCGTGAGTTTCAGGATCGCGGTACAAGCCAATATGTCCTACTTTCGCTACGGGAACAAGATTTAAAAGTCCGTCAACCATTCCAAGTCCTGCGCGAAGAATCGGAACTATTGCGAGTTTTTTTCCGGTAATAGCTTTTCCGGTCATTCTTGTCACTGGGGTTTCAATTTCAATGTCGTCAAGCGGAAGATCACGGGTAAGCTCATATCCCATCAATACTGTAATTTCGCTGAGCATTTGGCGAAAATCTTTGCTCCCGGTTTCTTTTTTTCGCATAATTGTAAGTTTATGCTGAATAAGCGGATGATCGATTACATGCAAAGCACCCATATTTATACTCCTATCGCATTTTGATGTTAATTACTCCGATAATTATACACTATCCACGATATTTTTGCAATAGTTTTTTAGAGCTATCTATAACTTTACACCTGACGGAAACCGCTGCCGATAATCTCACTGCTTGTCGTTATAACAACAAATGCCAAAGGATCTATGCGATGTATTACCTTTTGAAGCTTAAGCGCTTCTATTCTTCCGCACGCCGTGTGCAAAATTGTCTTGTCATCTCCAGTATATGCACCGTATGCCCTTACAACTGTTGCTCCGCGCCCGAGAGTTCCGATAATATAATCGTTGAGTTCTTCCGCTTTTGTAGTAACAATCATAAAATACTTGCAGCTATCCATATTTTCAATTACGCTGTCAACTAAAAACGCCCGTACAAACAGTCCTAAAAGTGAGTATAAACCGGTTTTTACATCAAATACAAAAAAAGCTGAAACGACAATAAGAAAATCAACAAAAAGCAAGCATTTTCCGACGTCTATAGACGAATATTTTTTTACAATCAAAGCAATAATGTCAGTTCCTCCGGACGTTGCATCACATCTGAATATCAGCGCAGAGCCAATCGATGTAAGCAGAATTACAAAAACAAGTTCTAAAAACGGCTCATCCGTTACAGTAGTTTCAAGAGGTACCGTCATTTCAAAGAGCTTCATAAAAGCAGAATAGAGCAGACTGCAGTAGATTGTTCTAATACCACAGGATCTGCCGAGAAAAATAAATCCGATAATCAGAAGAATTAAATTAAGTAATATAATCAGATTCGATGTACTAATTTGAGTAAGCTCTCCAATAAGAACTGAGATACCGCTGACACCGCCTATTGTAAATGAGTTAGGAATCTCAAAAAAATAAACCTCCAGCGCTATCAAAAGGGTCCCCAGAGTTATCATTACGTAATCTTTAATTTTATACATTTCACATGCACCTTTTATTTATCTTCAGTTTAGCATTTCATTCTACTTTGCCAATACTCTTTAAGATTACTTTTATATCCGGTCTTGCTTTATAGTTTTTACCTGATTCTTTTCGCTGACGCCTCTACTTATATTATGCTTTAAAATACTTTTTTTGCTTGTCAGCATATACTGTAAATAAATCCGCCGTTTCGCTGCAGATTTATACAATCCGGCGAAACGGCGGAAACCGTTTGATTCAATAAGGGGCTTGCCCCGTCAAATGGCGTGGCAACCATTCAGTCGGAGATCGTATCTCCCACTGAATGGTGAAATGTAACCCGCCGCCTGAAAGGCGATCGCCATTAAGGCGGCAGCTTTAATGGCGATTGCCTTAATGGCGGGTCATCTTGCCTAAGTTATAATACCCGGAAATAATGTCAAAACAAGTTTGCACAATTTCAGAATATTATATTCACTCTATATTTCTGTAACAAGTGCACCGAAACAATCAGCCAACGATTCCGGAACGTTCAATACCCTGAATAAGGTATCTTTGACAGAACAGATATACAATTACCAACGGAGCAATAATTACAAGTCCACAGGTATTACGTATAGCCGCCTCATATGTCGTCTGCGCTGCAAAATCCTTAATATACAATGATTTTGGAATCGCAACAACATCCGGGAGCAGCTTCGGTCCAGACGAGGTAAAGAACAGATCCGTATAAAAGTTATCAGTCCACTGCCATGAGAAAGCAAAAAGAAAAATTGTTATCATCATGGGAATAGAAATAGGAATGATAATTCTCAAAAATGTTGAAACCACTCCTGAGCCGTCAATGTATGCCGATTCTTCAAGCTCATCAGGCACTCCACGGAAGAACTGTCTCATCATATAGATGTACAGTCCATTCTTAAATGCAAGGCCTCCAAGAGATAACAGCACCATCGGCCAATAAGTATTTGTAAGATCTATCGAGTCAAATCCCAAGACCTTTAAGCCCGGAAATACTCCGCCGCCAAGAAGTTTAAATATACCCAATACATCAAAATACTTAAACTTTATAAGCATTGCAAACTTTACTGTGTTGTGCGGTACAATCATCGTAAAAATTACGCACGCAAACAGAAATTTATTGCCCTTAAACTTAAATTTCGCAAAACCATAACCAATAAGACAGCAAATAAATGTTTGAACTAATGCACAGAGCAAAGACAGAGTAGTCGTATTAAGCAATGCCTCAAAATATCCGTTTTCAGAAAAAATAGCCTTGTATGTATTAAGTGTAGGATAGCGAGGTATAAGCTTGACGGTTACATCTACAAAGTCATTCGAACTCATAAAAGAGGACATGATCTTTGAAAAGAACGGCTGAAGGATAACATAAGAAACACCTATCAGCAAACCGAGTCTGAATAAATACCAGAGGGCGCTGACAACAAAATTCGAAGACAGATATTTGATCTTGAAACGCGTCCAGCGGCTTGTTCTGTCAAAATCAACCCGGATCTTGTTTTTACTCTCTTTAAGTACCGCCGTACCCTCGCTTACATGTGCTTTTTCATATTTCTTTTTCATTATTCCTTCACCCCCTTAATCGCGTCTCTGATAGAATACGAATGCTGAAAGCACCGCAATTACCAAACCAATACATGCAATTACAAGGAGGAAATACATCCATGACATTGCCGCGCTGAGCACATTTCCGCCAGCCTGCGAATAAATTCCGGATATATAAGTCATTACTTTATTTGACGATGCGGTAAACGCATCAATAACAGTATATACTGCGTTTACAAGAATCATAGGAGAGATCATCGGCACAGTAATTTTCCAGAATGTTTCCCACTGTGTTGCTCCGTCAATATCACATGACTCATAGATCGAAGGTGAAATCGACTGCAGGCCGGCAAGGAAGATAAGCATCTGTACGCCCGAACGGTTGATTATATCATAGATGTTGTTAATCATCTGAGTAACATACTCAACGAGCTCAGTTCCCACCTTCATTGACGAAAACAGCCAGCTTATATCAGTCGCCGAAACAATCTCCGAGACAGTGTTGCCCCCGCTTGCGCCGGTACTGATCCCGCTTGACGTATCATTCATACTTTCAAGCAAGGTGTTTGTTGAATCTATCTCGGCAATAAGTCCTGTCTGAAGTATAACGGGGACA
>CABPZV010000129.1 GCA_902462015.1 uncultured Eubacteriales bacterium
TAGAGCAAATAACGTTCAGTAATATTCCGGGACGCGATTTTTTCATTTCTGCCGGAACAGTGTAGACATCGAGAGCACCAGCTTCAAAGAAACGTTCGGAAGCAAAACCGATCGCTTCAGGAGTAATATCGTCAAGATTACAGCTTAGCTGCACAACCGATTCTTCCTCATGTTCTGTCTTCCCGACAAAAGCTCTGACACAGTTTGCAGTATCGAAATCCTTTTTACCCATTCCGCAGCCAATCGCTTCAGTCCGCATAACAGGCATATTTCCGAAAGAAGTTGCAAAATGTTTCAGCAAGGCGGCGCCAGTAGGCGTGCATAGCTCACTGCTGATTTTGCTGCTGTAAATCGGAACATTCTTAAGAATATTTGCGGTTGCAGGAGCCGGAACAGGCAGAATTCCGTGCGCACAGTGAACATGACCGCTTCCGACATTTATAGGAGAAACAATGATCTGCTCCGGACTAATCTCATTAATTAAGATACATACCGATGTTATATCTGCAATGGCGTCCATAGTTCCGACTTCATGAAAATGTATTTCGGTTATCGGTACGCCGTGCGCTGCGCTTTCCGCCTCGGCGATGAGCATATAAACTTCAATAATATCATTCTTTACTTTTTGCGGAAGCGCCATGCCGTTTACAATTTGATTTATATCGTGCAGACTGGTATGGCTGTGTACATGATTATGATTTGCTTTACCATCGTGAACGTGATTACAATGCATATGTATGTGTTCTTGTTCATGACTGTGAGCTGATGAATTATCTGTTTGCTCCTCTGTGCCGTAAATCTTAACTGAAAATTCCGTCCCCGTAATACCGCATTTCTGTGATGGTTTGTATGAGACGTTAATACCCGGAATATTTAGGCTGTTGATTTTATCGATAACTTTATTTTTGTCTGGCACAAGCTCTAAAAGCGCTGCCGCAAGCATGTCGCCTGCCGCCCCCATTCCGCAGTCAAAGTATATTATTTCCATTATTTTTTCATTTCCTCTCCGACAATGTACTTTTGCTATTTATTATCTGTTTCAGAATACATATGATTTATCATACTTGCAGAATATCCGGCTCCGAAGCCGTTGTCGATATTCACTACTGTTACACCGCTTGCGCATGAGTTAAGCATTGAGAGCAGAGCCGAGACGCCTCCAAAAGATGCTCCGTATCCTACGCTCGTGGGAACAGCAATTACAGGACAGTCTGAAAGCCCTCCGATTACGCTGGCAAGGGCACCTTCCATTCCTGCAACTGCAATTATCACGCTGGCGCTCATTATCACATCGAGATGTTTAAGCAGTCTGTGAAGACCAGCGACACCTACATCATACAGCCTTTCCACTTGATTTCCAAGCACTTCAGCAGTCAAAGCCGCTTCTTCCGCAACCGGAATATCGCTTGTTCCTCCGGTGGCAACAACGATTTTTCCAATTCCGTCAGGAATCGGAATTTCTCCGATAATTCCGATTTTTGCATCTTCGTGATAGTCTACATTAAGTGATTTATTTATAAATTCAGCAGCTTTGCGGTCAAGGCGTGTAATTAGAATATTTTTCTGGCCGTTCGCCAGCATTGTATTTATAATTCCGGCAATCTGCTCAGCTGTTTTTCCTGCACCGTAGATTACTTCGGCAGCGCCTTGACGGATTTTGCGATGCATATCTATTTTCGCGTATCCTATATCCTCGAAAGGTGTCATTTTTAGTTTGAGAGCTGCTTCCTCAACCGAAATACCGCCGTTTTTGACAGAGTTCAGTATCTGTATCAGTTCAGTTTTCATACGCGTTCCTCCAGGTCAAGCAGCACAGACGAGTAATACTTTTTTAATTCAGAATTAATTTGAGTTTTTAAAGAGATAAGTTTTTCTATCTGAGCGTCGGAAATTTGAATTTTTGCTGTATCCCTTACGGTACGAATACGAAAATTTGTAAATCCGAGAGAGGCAAGATAGTTTTCAGATATTTCAGTGCGTCGGAGTTTATCTCGAGTAATTGTCTCTCCTGTTTCTATTCTTGTAGCAAGACATGCATATGCCGGTTTATCCCATGTAAAAAGTCCCGCTTCTTTTGACAGCCATCTTATTTCATCTTTTGTAAGACCACACTCCCTCAGCGGAGAACGGACGGAAAGCTCAGCGAGAGCTTTCATCCCCGGACGGTCTGAAACCTTATCCGACGCGTTTGTTCCATCGGCAATCACATTAAAGCCTGATGCCGCAGCTTCTGATGCAATAGCGGAGAAAATTCTTTTTTTACAGTAGTAGCACCGGTTAGCCGGATTAGATGTAATTTCTTCAGATTCTAAAACGTCGACTGTGATGATTTTAAGCTTTGCGTCCAGTTCTTTAGCTATTCTCCTTGCGTCGTTCAGCTCAAATTCAGGCTGAAAATCTGAATTTACGTAATAAGCGCAAATATTGGCGGAGGAGTGTACTGCCTCGTACAGCAAGTACGCAGAATCCACACCTCCTGAAAAAGCAATTGCTACATTTTTATTGGTGTCAAAAAATTCCTTGAGCTTCATTGAATAAAAACCTCTCATTATTAATAATTAATATTCAATAAGGTCTAAAAAGCCCGTTATGGTGCGTTTCGGTAATGGCTTGATTGTACCGTTCTCACGATACCCATTCCTTGCTCTTTATACAAGAGACGGTTCTGCAGTAATTATGCAGAACCGTCTAATGTTATGGCTTCTTTTTAAACAGCGCTGCCTTTAAAACTCCTTTAGGATCTTTAACCAACAGAATAACTACCCATATAACGAGACCAAGCGCTGCTACAGACAGCCCAAGGTACAAATCGTTTAACATATCTGCCGGAGCAGGTGTAAAGTATTCTGCGCCAAGCTCGCAATATTCAAAAACAGCGTCTACAAGCCACATAAGCGAAGCTCCCCAATAAAGCCAGCAGAGAACCCCAACCTTCATATTGCTCTCCGGTGCGTTTTTATACCAAATGATGGTGGATATTACAGCTGCAAAAACTGTTATAAGTAACGTCATATAAATCCTCTATTTCTTAATACTGTTAATGACTGCATAAATATTTTATAAAAAATGTGATAATTATATAAAGTTATAGCTCCATGACAGAGCCTTGTCCCATATTAAAACTTTTATAAAATGTTTGCGTTAAAACCCACTTTGTTTTCTTCACCCACGGATTTTAAACTTTCCTTCCTCTCAAATGAATGAACTGCAAGCAGCATAATTCCCCACACGACAGTTATAAGGAGCGCCATAGATACGCCGGCAGTTGCCATCTCCCTAAGCATTTCAGCGGTGCTTTCAGGATCTCCTGCCGCCGTCAGAAACGGAAACCAGGGCACAATTTCACCGTGCCATAAATGCTCAAAGGCAAGAAGTACGGAGCCGCCCCACAGCAAATTTGTGAGCCATTTAAGCTTACGGGAAAACTGAATTCTTTCTGTCTTGACGGCCTCCTTAATTTCGGATTCTATTGAGATCTTCTGATTCTCCTTCTCCTTTTTTTTGATTACTTTTGCTGCAATCGTAGCAATTACTGCTTCTGCCGCAGGTACAATAAAACAAGCCATTTACTTTCCTCCTGAATAAAAAATATATACACTATCCTATAAATAAAATAAGACACGACAGTTTTTCTTCTGAAAAACTGCATGTCTTCATGACATACCTACAGGATATTGTCCCTTGTACAATATACATAAAAATATCAAATTAGACGCTTCAGCGCCTGACACCAGCTTCCTGCCAGTTAATTACATTTATATAATACTATATTTTTTGCTGTTTGTCAAGTATTAAATAAAGATATATTTTCTGACAAGAATATTAGGGTAAGTACAACGAGCGGTGATATCAGATTCAAAATTAAAGAACGTTAAATTGCGCAGATATTTTTTAAAAAATAAATATCAAAATTTGTTTATCCGCATAAAATGATATGGAGACGGATCATACGCCAGTGTGTTCTGTCGTACTCGGCCTTGATAAGATATGCCGGGTACTATTTACCTATATGAGACACAAATACAAAGGCAATCGGCTTAATGCAGAAACAACAAAATTCAATAAGGGGCTCCGCCCCGTCATTCAACGTGGCAAGCAAGGGTTGGCAAAGCCAACCTGCCATTCAGTCGGAGATTGTATCTCCCACTGAATGGTGAATGTAACCCGCCGCCCGAAAGGCGATCGCCATTAAGGCTACCGCCCTAATGGCGGGACATCTTGCCTAAGTTATTTTGATGGATATTCTCTCAGGCTTTCTTTTTAAGACTGCATATTCTGCATGTATATCGGCTGACTGTTTTCAAAGTGTTTCTCTAAATTTAACAGGAGGAAAAATATAATGGCAGAAAGCAGAAGCTGTATGTCTGACCGTGACCGCAAGGATAATTACGGTATTGATGTGAATCGTATTCTTGACAGCTGCCGCGATAAGGACTGCTATGCGGATACAAGGGTATATCTGACCGACTGCGGTCAGGAGCTCATTGAACGCGGCACTAATATTCGCGTTAAGGATGCATACGTATCATGGACGGACATAGTAGTAGAACCAGTTCAATTTAACCGCGGATTCTACAATATCATTCTTAGATTTTACATTAAAATCTGTGCGGATGTTTGTACCTGTCCTGGTAAAGCTCAGGAAATTGAAGGTATGGCCGTAGTTGATAAAAAAGTTATTTTATATGGCGGAGAGGGAGGAGTAAGTATTTTCCGCAGCAGTGCAAACGACAGTAATTTCTGTTCCTGCAGAGGCGAGCACCATGGGGAAAAGCCTGAAACAAACCTTCCTACGGCAGTTTGTGAGGTTGCCGCACCGGTAGTTCTTGACGCAAAAATAACAAATAAAAAAAGCTGTAATAGCTGCTGCATTTGTGTTGACGACATTCCAGAAGGAGTTTGCTGCGTCTGCAACGGCTGTCTCTGCGATACTGATGATGAAGGCAAGGTACTGCTTGTATCTATTGGTCTTTTCTCGGTAATACGTCTTGAGCGCCCGTCACAGTTTATCGTGAGTGCATCGGAATACTGTGTACCTGATAAGGAATGTTGTCCTACAGAGGACAGTGATCCATGCTCGGTATTTAAATGCATGGCATTTCCGGTGAATGAATTCTGTCCGCCCACATACCGCGGTCCGCGCAATTAAAATCACGGCATTGAAAACTACTGATATTTCAGTGCTAAAAAACAGGTCGGAGCATACTTTGCTTCCGGCCTGTTTTTACTTCTTCGGTTGTTTTACAATCGCATAAATCAATATTAATTATGATAGATACCAGATACCATATAAAAATTAGCTTTTAAGCGCAATAATCTTTTCGACGGCTTCTGACAGATAACTGTTTTGCATTTCTTCGATATTTCCGCTGTCACAAAGACCTGCGAGCTCAGCGTCAAACGGGATTTTTCCGAGAACTTTAAGTCCGTATTTTTCTGCTGTTTCTTCCGTATGGCTTTTGCCGAAAATATCAATATGCTTTCCACAGTCAGGGCATACGGCGTAACTCATATTTTCAACGATTCCCAGAACAGGAATATTCATCATCTGAGCCATTTTAACCGCCTTTGAAACGATCATTGTAACAAGCTCCTGAGGACTTGTTACAATTACAATTCCGTTAACAGGCAGAGACTGGAACACCGTAAGAGGAACGTCACCGGTTCCGGGAGGCATATCGACATACATATAGTCTACATTTCCCCAGCGTACATCAGTCCAGAACTGTTTGACTGTTCCGGCAATAATCGGACCTCTCCATACGACCGGTGTCGTCTCAACTTCGAGTAGGAGATTTACCGACATAAGCTTAATTCCGCTTTTGCTTTCAACCGGAGCCATACCGCTTTCATCTCCGATTATCTTTGCAGAGTGTACTCCAAAAATCTGAGGGATTGACGGACCTGTTATATCGGCATCCATAACTGCCGCAGAATATCCGAGCCGACTTGTGAGTACGGAAAGCA
>CABPZV010000130.1 GCA_902462015.1 uncultured Eubacteriales bacterium
GTTAGACGTGACGGAGAGGGAAATCGGTAATGCAGAAAGGTGTGTAATCTTGAATAGCCCTGTAAAGAAGAATAATCAGTTGCTGGATCGTGCCAAAGAGCTCCGCCGTGAAATGACCCCGCAGGAAAGGAAGCTTTGGTATTGCTTTCTACGGCGCTATCCTGTCAAAATATATAACTTAGGCAAGATGTCCCATCATTAAGGCGACAGCCTTAATGATGGTCGCCTTTCAGTCGGCGGGTTACATTTCACCATTCAGTGGGAGATACAATCTCCGACTGGAATGGCTGCCACGCCATTTGACGGGGTAAGCCCCTTATTGAACTAAATGAGGATTTCTGCGGCGGATTGAATCGAATTCACGTTTTTAGCTGTTCGTGGGAAAATTGAACGAACCTGCTTGACAAAACTCGGATTAGATGTTATTATATACACGCAATCGAAAAATTAATAGAATAATTCCGAATCCGGCACATTGCCGGTCAGAGGTAAGCCCGGTGAAAATCCGGCACAACTGTCATTTCCGTAATTAAAAGACAAATATGTTTTTATAAGTCGGGACACCCATCGGAATTTGGATTTACATTTTTGGACATGAAAAATGCATCCGGTTCCAAATCCTGCAGGGATTAATAGAGACGAAAGGAATGGCATTAAAAATGAAGAAAAAAGTATTTGCATTTGCCGCCGCATTTGCTGTGGCGTGTTCGCTGTTTGTTTGTGTGTCAGCGGCAAGTGAAACAAAGGTTTATGTAACTGTTTCAGATGACAGCGGGGCGCTTGTAATGAAAGCAGACAGCGTTACGGTATCGGATATTGACGGAGACGGTTCTCTGACCGTAAACGATGCGCTTTACTGTGCTCATGAGCAGTATTATAACGGAGGTGCTTCGGACGGATATGCGTCTGAAAACACACAGTACGGAGTCAGCCTCACAAAGCTTTGGGGTGTATCGAATGGCGGAAGCTACGGGTACTATGTCAATAACTCTATGGCGATGTCGCTTTCCGATGTCGTGTCGGACGGTGATTACATAAATGCATACGTCTATACTGATACCGCCGCATGGTCTGACACATACTGTTATTTTGACTCGCATAATTATACAGCGGAAGAAGGCGGAAGTGTAAGGCTTACGCTCAAGGCAGTCGGTTTTGACGAGGAATATAACCCTGTATCAAATCCGGTTTCCGGCGCTGCTATCGTAATAGACGGAGTTAAAACAGAATATGTGACGGCTGAGGACGGCTCGGTTTCTATAGCACTTGATAAGTCGGGAAGCTTTGTCATCAGCGCGGTATCCGACAGTCAGATACTTGTTCCTCCGGTAAGCATTCTGAAAGTTGACGCAGTAACGGCAGCTCCTGTTTCTTCGGATACTGCAGACAGTTCAGATGTTGAGACTGATGCACAGACAGAAGTACAGAATCCGGTATCGGACGAATCGGTGACTACTGCTCCGGCGGCTGTAAAAACGGAGACTGCTCCTGCAACAGCTGACAGCGGTATAATCGTTTCTGCGGTTGTACTTTCCGCGGCTGCCTGCGCCGTATCTGTTACGGTCGCAGCCGGCAGAAAGAAAAAATAAAATAATTGCTGATAAAATAAAAATTCCGCAGCGGTGTTATAGTACCGCTGCGGAATTTTTGTCCTTATGATGAAAAAGCAAATACCGAAAAATTTGTTAATTAAAGTACTCCTGAATATTTGTCAAAGAAGTCTGAAAGCTTATTGATGACAATCTGTTTCTTATCGTCGCGATTCCCTCCGAAGCGTGAAACAGGCGGCATAATTTTGTCGATATCTGTTCCGAATGTTTTAAGGCTGCCGTCTCGGAAGGAATTGTCTATAAACCTTCTGGTTTCCTCCGGTTTCAGCCCTTCATCACTTATAATTCTGTTAAGCTCTTTTTCCTTTTCGGAAGCGATGAATTCACGCCATTCGAGAAGTATGTCAGAGACGTCGTTTATTCCTGCTATAAAGGTTTCAATCAGCTCCTTTTTGCTTCTTAATTCAGGACTTGCTTCAACCGCTCTGCGAATGGATATCAGCATTTCCTTGTCGTCGCAGTGAGCGTCATGATACTTTTTGACAAGAATCAGGATATAATCAATGTTTATGTCAATCTGTTTTATAAGCTCAATTTCAAAAACTATATCACTGTTGATATTTTCCTTATTATCAATGTCATGGTGTTTTTTCCATTCGTCGTGCAGGTCTTGGTATCTGCTTAAATAGTCTTGCATTTCGCGTTCCGAAAGGATTTCATTTCCGGAAAACTCATCAAATGAAATCAGAATGTTTCTCATTCGCAGAATTGCCCCGAACAGACTGATAAACTCCTTTTGTTTGGATTCTCCGATGATTGCAGGTTCGGAAAGCGGAAATTTTTGAATCAGCTCCTGAATCATGTCACAATATCCCGGTCTTGAATTTCCGTCTTTGTCGGTATATCCGTGATAATAATCGCCGTAACCCTTCAACAGAACAATTCCGCCGGCTTCTCTGTCTCCGAAAAGAGAGATTGCGTCGTCTGTCCGCTTGTGAAGATTGCGGAAGCATACTATATTTCCAAAGGTTTTAATTGAATTCAATATTCGGTTTGTTCTTGAAAACGCTTGGATAAGTCCGTGCATTTTCAAATTTTTGTCTACCCAAAGTGTGTTAAGCGTAGTGGCGTCGAATCCGGTCAGAAACATATTGACGACAATCAGAATATCAAGATCCTTGTTTTTCATACGCAGAGAGACGTCCTTGTAATAATTCTGAAAGCTCTCGCCCGACGTGTCGTAATTGGTTTTAAACATCTCATTGTAGTCCCGGATAGCCGATTCCAAAAAGTCGCGGGAAGATTTGTCCAGATTATTGGTGTCTTCGAGATTTTCCTCGTCAATCATACCGTCGCTCTCTTCTTCGTTTGCGCTGTAGCTGTAAATTAAAGCGGTTTTAAGCTTTTTTGTTGGATTTTCCGACATCTGCCGTTTAAATTCAGAGTAATAGAGCTTAGCGGCGTCGACCGACGAGACTGCAAAAATCGAATTAAAACCGCTCAGCCGCTGCTTTTGCCTGATTTCTTTGACTGTCTTCCATCCGTCTGAGCAGGCCGCTGTCTCAATGTTCTGCAATACGCTGAACGAATATGTTTTTTCATTTCGGTAGGTTTTAGCGTTGAAATGGTCAAGTATATACTTTGTAACAAGCGAAATTCTTTCGGGTGCGAGATACGCTCTTTCTCTGTCGATATCCGCGACCTGCTTGTCGTCGATGTCCGGTTCCATATCCATAGTCTTGATGTAATCAACTCGGAAGGGAAGCACGTTTTTGTCATTGATGGCGTCCACAATTGTATATGTATGAAGCTTGTCTCCGAATGCCTGCGCAGTAGTTCGCAGGTCAGGCGTTTTTCCGGTTCCCGAATTGACGGCGAAAATCGGTGTACCAGTGAAGCCGAAAAGATGATACTTTTTAAAGTGCTTTGTTATAGCGGTGTGCATATCTCCGAACTGGCTTCTGTGACATTCATCAAAGATTATAACGACGTGCTTGTCATATATCTCATGAGCCTGATTTTTCTTTATAAATGCGGAAAGCTTCTGAATTGTAGTGATTATGATTTTGTATTCATGCGGATTTCCGCGTCTGTCCCTGTTTTCAAGCTGGCGCTGTAAAACAGCGGTTGATGTATTGCTGTTGGCAGCCCCCTTTTCAAAGCGGTCGTATTCCTTCATGGTTTGATAGTCAAGGTCTTTTCGGTCGACTACAAACATCACTTTGTCGATGTAGGGGAGCTCTGCCGCAAGCTGAGCCGTTTTAAACGATGTCAGTGTTTTTCCGCTTCCGGTGGTGTGCCAGATGTAACCGCCGCCGGCAATACTTCCGTATTTTTTGTAATTGTTTGCAATATCAATACGGTTTAATATGCGCTCTGTTGCCGCAATCTGATATGGCCTCATAACAAGCAGCATATTTTCCGAGGTAAAAACACAATACCTTGTCAGAATGTTCAGAAGCGTGTGCTTTGAAAAAAAGGTTTTTGTAAAATCAATCAGGTCGGTTATAATGCGGTTTCCGGCGTCCGCCCAGAATGAGGTAAACTCAAAGCTGTGACTTGTTTTTTCCTTGGGAGCTTTTGAGAAAGCGGAAGACTCCTTGATATGGTTCATGCGCGTTGTGTTTGAATAATACTTTGTGTTTGTACCGTTTGAAATGACAAAGATTTGTACATATTCATATAGTCCGCTTGCCGCCCAGAAGCTTTCACGCTGATAGCGTTCGATTTGATTGAAAGCTTCGCGGATTGCGACTCCGCGCCTTTTAAGCTCAGTATGTACCAGCGGCAGACCGTTTACAAGCACGGTAACGTCGTAACGGTTGTCATGTGTTCCATCGGTCACGGTATACTGGTTAATAACCTGAAGCCGATTGTTGTGAATGTTCTTCTTGTCGAGCAGATAAATGTTTTTCGTTGTTCCGTTGTCACAGTGCAGAATTTGTATATGGTCGTCATGTATGCGACGTGTTTTCTCGGCAATGCCGTCGTTTTTTCCGGCGATACATTCGGTGAAAAAACGATTCCATTCGTTTTCTGAAAAGGTGAAGCTGTTCAATAGCTCAAGCTGTCTGCGCAGATTAGATATCAGCGCCTTTTCATCGTGTATAGCAAGGTATTCATATCCTTGCTTTGTCAGCATTGAGATAAATTCCTGTTCAAGCGCCGCTTCGCTTTGGTAAGCCTCCGAGCGTTTTTCCTGCGGCTTGTATTCGGTTACAACTGTGCTTTCGGTGGATTGGGCAACGATGTTATAAGCGTTCATATTCCTTTCGCCTTTCCTGAATATTTTTATCTATCTCATTACAAACGGCCTGAAATTTCCTGTCTATTTCTCTGTTTGAAAACCGTATTACTTTCAAATCATATTTTTCAAGGCATTTTGTGCGCGCCGTATCATATGCCATGCCATCTTCTGTATAATGCTGGCTTCCATCAACCTCAATGACCAATCTGGCAGAAGCACAATAGAAATCTGCAATAAATGAATCAATAATTCGTTGTTTATATATTTTGACAGGATAGCGCCGTAGAAAGCAATACCAAAGCTTCCTTTCCTGCGGGGTCATTTCACGGCGGAGCTCTTTGGCACGATCCAGCAGCTGATTATTCTTCTTTACAGGGCTATTCAAGATTACACACCTTTCTGCATTACCGATTTCCCTCTCCGTCACGTCTAACGACGTGCCACCTCTCCCAAAGGGAGAGGCAAGTCCCAACTTTTGCAGTCGCCGCTTACCTTGGCTCTCCCTTTGGGAGAGCTGTCAGCACGTTAGGGCTGACTGAGAGGGTGAAAACTCAAAAGTTTATCACGATAGTATTCGTATTGTTTCTGGCGTGCTTCGATTTCGGCGGGGAGACCGCTAGTAAGGTCGTTGCAAAGAGCATAGAAGCGGTCGAGAATGGCGACAATTCTTCGCTGCCTTTCAATCGGCAAGATAGGAACTATAATTTTTGAAAGTTTCTGCCCAGTTGTGGTAGCTCTGGTAGTAAATGCCGCATATCGTACAATCGTATTTCTGACTTGTTTAGTGGAAAAATAATACGAACAAAATTTAGGTAACAACAGATTAGTTGTCGGTCGTGCCCTTAATACAAAACCACTAAAAACGCAATTCGGAACATTTTCAACCAATGTACTAGACATTCCAATATCTTCTTTAGTTTCAGATGTTCTTGTAAAAAAGACATCTCCGATTTTAGCACTATATCGTTTAATCTCATCATCTAATACATCTACCAAACCACTAAAAGAGCCATTTGCCAACCAACGATTATTATAAACATCGGTAAAATTGATGATAGGTTTTCCTTTGCCAAAAGCGGCCTTTTCTTTATTAAGTCCATTCTTGATTTCAAATAATTCTCCAACAGAAAGATATTCTA
>CABPZV010000131.1 GCA_902462015.1 uncultured Eubacteriales bacterium
AAGCTCCGACAGCCGAAGCGTCTTTGTATATGAGAAGAGAACGTATACCTGTTTCTGAGCGCGGGTTTTATGATTACGGATACGAGCCGGAGGAAAAAGCTCCGGGAATCCGGAGGTATATCTATCCACAGACGAGGAGAGTCTGGTCTCCGCTTACGAGCGAGGCCGGAAAAAGCCGGTTCCGGAAAATCGGAATATGCTCACTGCCGCTTGTCCTGATTGCCGCGGCGGCCGGAATTACACTTTTCGCAGCCGCGTTTGCAATTCTTGCGGCGGCGATCGTTGCTATGCTTGCGCTTCTGATATTAGTGACGGTTGTCGGTACCGCGTATTCGCTTATTTCAATTGTGTATGGGATAACGCAGCTCTTTTCGGCCGCTCCTATAGGCCTTTATGAAATAGGAATTGGGATTGCTTCGGTCGGACTGACGCTGATAGCCGGAATAGCCGTTTATAATGCGGCGGTCAGGTATATGCCATATTCAATTAAATATCTTCTGCTGTTTTTTACCTACGTTATCGACCGGGTAAAGGGCATAGTATATGATTTCAGAGAGGAGTGTGCTAATCTGAAATGAAGCCGACCTCTATAATATTTCTCATTCTCGCCGCTGTCCTGATTATTGCCGGCGCAGTTACCTGCAGCGTTGCACAGAGCAGCGCAAAAAAAGAAAATATCTCTATTTTTTGTTACGACTACAATGAAAACGGAGAACCTATTGAAAAAATCGACCTCACTACCGAGAATATAAACAAAATTACAGTATCTCTCTCTGACTGCGATGTCGAGATAATTGCCGGGGCTGAAAAGTCCGAGCTTGAGCTTGTGAACTTTGAAAAGTACAAGTACAGTCTTTCGACCAGCGACAGTGAGCTTGAGCTGACAGATTCTATCGGAATCAAGTCGGTAATAAGATTCAATTCCGGAAGCTTCTCATTCGAGGGGCTGCGCTATATTTTCCCGTTCGGGGGAAAGGGTAAGCCGAAAATACCGGAGAGTGCGCAGCGAAAAGCAATCATCCGGCTTGCTGACACGACGGTTGTAAAAAGCGCGTCTGTTGAGGTTGAAAACGGAGACGTTTCGGCGGAAGGACTTGCATTAAAAGCGGATTTTAAGGTGGATGTCGGTAACGGAAACATACGAGTGTCCTCCGATTCGTCTGCAGTGTCGTACAAGCTTACAGTGAAAAACGGAAACATTGATATTTCCGACCCAGCTTTTTCCGGAGTGGCTGTTATGCGTACCGAGAAGGGAGATATTTTCCTCTCTGTAAATAAGGAAACCGAATGTGAATATAAGCTTGAAGCTCCGCTCGGTTCGGTAAGCTATTACGGGACATCCTCAGGGCATGCTTATACTACGGGAACAACATACGATGCAAAAATAACCGCAAATGCGGATACCGGAGATATCAAACTGACCGTTCCGACCGTAACGACTGTTCCGACCGTAACGACCGATCCGACCGTAACGACCGGAACGGTCGTTACGGAATAAAAAAATGTCTGTTTCTGTTAATTCTTCACGTTACATCAAAAAAGTGTCCTGCTTATGAACGGCCGAAAACAAATTGTTCACAAAATACTGTTGAAACATAAATGCTAACGGAGTATACTACAGATGAAATTATACCCAAATGTGAAATTGTATTCCAAATTTTTAAAATAAAAAATATTACTTTCATAGGAGACGCAAAAATGAATTTTGAAAAAGTAAAAGATATTATTGTTGATACCATCAGCTGTGATGCAAATGAAGTTACTATGGAGGCGTCGCTGCGCGAGGATTTGGGTGCTGATTCTCTGAGCGCTGTTGAGCTTATAATGGCGCTTGAGGATAATTTCGATATTAAGATATCCGACGAGGAAATGAAAGAGATATTAACTGTAGGCGATCTTGTAAATTACATTGATTCGCATGTAGAACAATAAAAATATGGATATTAAAGAACTGAAAGAGCTGATGTCATCGTTTAACACCTCGAATATCAGTGAGCTTGAGGTGGACGACGGACAAACGCATCTGCTTTTAAAAAAGAATACGCAATCTGCCATTTCGCCGGCTTCTGCGTCGGATGCTCAGGCGGATGTTCCGGTGGCGTCAGAGCAGGCTCCTGACTGCAATGCTGCGGTTGTCCGTTCTCCCCTTGTAGGAGTATTTTATGCCGCTTCGGCGCCCGGAGAGGCACCGTTTGTAAAAGAGGGGCAGGCAGTGCGCAAGGGAGATACCATTTGTCTTGTCGAGGCTATGAAAATGATGAATGAAATCAAGGCTCCGTCCGACGGCATAGTGAAAAAAATACTTGTTGAAAACGGGGAAATGGTTTCATATAATCAGCCTTTGGCGGAACTTGGAGTCTGAATATGTTTAAGAGGGTTTTGATTGCAAACCGCGGAGAGATTGCCGTTAGAATTATCCGCGGATGCCGTGAAATGGACATAGAAACAGTAGCGGTTTATTCTACGGCGGATGAATCGGCTCTGCATACCCAGCTTGCCACAAGCTCTGTCTGCATTGGACCGGCTAAGGCGTCCGACAGTTATCTCAATATGCAGAATATTCTTTCTGCTGCTTTGAATACCGGGTGTGATGCCATTCACCCCGGTTTTGGTTTTCTATCGGAAAACAGTGATTTTGCACGTCTTTGCAAAGCGTGCGGACTTGTCTTTATCGGTCCGGACTATCAGGTGATCGACAGCATGGGAAACAAATCTGCCGCGCGCGAGCTGATGAAAAAGAACGGCGTTCCGGTGGTTCCGGGTTCGGACGGCAGTGTTTTAAATTTGGACGATGCAAAAAGAATAGCCGAGGAGATTGGATATCCGGTGCTTGTAAAAGCGTCCGCCGGAGGCGGAGGACGCGGGATACGTCAGGCTTGGTCTGCGGAAGAGCTGGATGAAGCCTTTTCGACAGCCAGAGCGGAAGCGAGAGCCTGCTTTGGGGATGACGATGTATATATAGAGAAATTCATTGTGAATCCTTCTCATATAGAATTTCAGATTCTTGCCGATAATTTCGGAAATGTTGTCCATCTTGGAGAACGCGACTGTTCTATACAGCGCCGCAGCCAGAAAATGATGGAGGAAGCGCCGGCTCGTCTGCTGACGCCGCAGCTCAGGGAGAAGATGGGGGCGGCCGCCGTATGCGCTGGAAAATCTGCCGGATATACCAATGCCGGAACCGTTGAATTTGTAGTGGACGGCGAGGGCAATTTCTATTTTATTGAAATGAACACAAGGATTCAGGTCGAGCATCCGGTGACCGAAATGCTGACGGGAATCGATTTGGTGAAGGAACAGCTCAGAATCAGCGCCGGACTTCCGCTGTCCTTCAGGCAGGAGGACGTGTGCCTTCAGGGGCATGCAATCGAGTGCCGCATCAATGCCGAGGACCCGTCGAATCAGTTCCGTCCCTGCGCAGGGGAGCTGCGTTTTCTGCATTTTCCGGGTGGAAACGGAACGAGGGTTGATTCAGCGGCCTACAGCGGATGTGAAGTGAGTCCTTTTTATGATTCGATGATTGCGAAAATTATCGTATGTGCGCCTACGCGTCTTGAGGCGATCCGTAAAATGCGGCGTGCCCTTGAGGAAACTACAATCGAGGGAATCTGCACCAATTTAGAGCTTTGTCATTTGATTCTGTTTGATAAAGATTATGTAAAAGGAAATTTCGACACCGGATATCTTGACCGCAAAATGCCGGAAATGCTGGAGCTGTATGAAAAAAGCAGCGGAGAATGCGAACGGGATGCACCGGATGTGTCTGATTAAAAAATTCTGCGGTACGGCCGCCGGCAGTGCATAGAAAAATAAGCTCCGGCTGTTATGATGCCGGACGAAAATTTAGGGAGGGCGTCTCCGTCTGATGAATAATCCATTTAGCAATAAAAAGGAACGTGTGGGAAGTGTCCTCAGCCTTTTGAACCGGGGGCGCAAAAAGACCGAACAGCGTACTGAAGTTCCGGAAAATCTGTTTATACAGTGTCCTAAATGTCATAACAGCACTGAAAAGCAGATACTTTCTAAAAATTTGTATATATGTGAACACTGCGGCTATCATTTTCCTATCCGCGCCAAAACCCGGCTGAAAATGCTGTACGATAACGGTGAATTTACAGAACTAAATGAAAATCTTGTCGGAAATGATCCGATTGCATTTCCTGATTACATGGATAAGTTCAGCAGGGTACAGAAAAAAACCGGAATGCCGGAAGCGGTGAAAACCGCAGTCGGATATATCAGCGGAATACGTACAGTGGCCGGCGTTCTCGACAATCGTTTTCTGATGGGAAGTATGGGCGTTGCCGTTGGAGAGAAAATAACCAGGGCGGCTGAGTATGCAAAGCAGAACAGGCTTCCGCTCGTTATATTCAGTACAAGCGGCGGAGCGCGCATGCAGGAGGGAATTTATTCTCTGATGCAGATGGCGAAGACCGCCGCTGCGATTAAACGTCACAGCGAGGCCGGACTTCTTTATATATCCGTAATGACTAATCCGACGACGGGAGGCGTAACGGCAAGCTTTGCCAGTCTCGGAGATATAATATTAGCAGAGCCGGGAGCTTTGATTGGCTTTGCCGGACCGAGGGTAATTGAGCAGACGATTCGTCAGAAGCTACCCGACGGCTTCCAGTCAGCTGAGAATCTGCTTCAGAACGGATTTTTAGACGCGATTGTACAGAGAAGAGACCAAAAGGACGTGATTGCCGGTCTGCTCAGGCTGCACAGCAAATGAACACAGACTGACAGAATGAGGGACATAGCGATGCTTAACGCTGTGCCGTCATTCCATGCGGCATGAAAAAGCCGAGGTGACTTTGAGTATGTACGAAAGGTATGACCATAATTATGAATAAAAGGAAACTGACTCCCGCTGAAATCGTTGCAGCCGCGCACCGCAGTGACCGTCCGAGATTTCAGCATTATTTAAAGGAGCTTTTCACCGACTTTTTTGAGCTGCACGGAGATCGGCTTGACGGAGACGATCCGAGTATTCTCGGCGGAATCGCCCGTTTTCACGGAACGCCCGTTACTGTGATCGGACAGCGGAAGGGAACAAATCTTGAAGAAAATCTTCTTTACCGGTTCGGCATGCCGAATCCGTGCGGTTACAGAAAGGTACAGCGTCTTGCCCGGCAGGCTGAAAAGTTTGACAGACCGATAATAACGTGGATAGATACGCCTGGAGCGTATCCCGGAATTGAGGCCGAGCAAAAGGGGCAGGCAGAGGCCATCGCTTCATGCCTTTCGCTTTTCAGCGATCTTCACGTTCCGGTTATCGCTGTTCTCATAGGGGAGGGCGGCAGCGGAGGCGCGCTTGCCCTCGGTGTGGCGAATACGGTAATCATGCTTGAAAACGCTATCTATTCCATCCTTTCTCCGGAGGGCTTTGCATCGATTCTCTGGAAGGATTCGTCCCGGGTTGACGAAGCGTGTGAGGTTATGAAGCTGACCGCAACTGATTTATACCGCTTCGGAGTGATCGACCGTATCATAGAAGAGGGAGAGGGCGGTGCTCACGGGAATCCGGATATTGTTATTCAAAATCTGGACGCTGCTCTTCAGACCGAGCTTGAACGGTTGTTGAATATGAGCGGTCCGGAGCTTTCAGAACAGCGCTATATGCGTTTCAGAAAAATCGGCTCATTGTCGGAAATGACATCAGGAAAGGAACAGGCTGAGTAATGAAAGGTATAAAATTTTTCTCGATTGCATCGTATATTCCGGATAAGGTTGTAACAAACGATGATATGAGTAAAATCGTAGACACAAATGACGAGTGGATTCGGACGCGCACAGGTATTGAGCGCCGTCATTTCGCCACCGATTGTACCAACGTCGGTATGGCGGTTAAGGCCGCGGAAAAGGCGCTGTCGCAGTCGGGAATTGAT
>CABPZV010000132.1 GCA_902462015.1 uncultured Eubacteriales bacterium
TCTGCTGCTGTCCCGCCCATACGGTTGATGGAATCGAAGAAGCCCTGACCGAGCAGCATAATAAAGAAGCCGAGAAACACGCCCAAAAGAATGACGAGGCTCCGCGCGGGATTGCCGAGCATGGAGCGAACCGCCAGCTTTGTACGAAAGGATATCTTTTTTCCGGTCAATACACGCTTCAATTTTTTCTTACCGAAGTCCGCATTGCCGCTGAGCAGCAGCACCGTATCTTTTTTGAGCAGCCGCCGGACTGAAAGCAGCGCGGCAATGACATAGAGGGCAGTAGGAATCAACAAGCCAAGCAGCGCGTCAAGCGGATTTAAATGTCCCGTAACGCGCATAGGCTCATAATCCTGGAGCCCCATTTCGCTGAGCGGCTGAGCGGCAATCACGGAAATGATTGCCGTTAAAACACCTCCCACAAGTCCCGGAATCACTGCAAATCCGGCATAATGGCGCATCAGCTGTCCCTTTTTATAGCCGAGAGCTGAAAGTGTGCCGATCATGCGCTGTTCAGACTTCACCTTACGGCTGATAACAATACTAATCAAGATCACAGCGATCAAAGGAAGGATGCATAATAACACATACGCCATTACGTTAAACATCTGCGCCTGCTGTTCCACCATGGTGATCCGAGGATTTTCTGCGGCGGAAGAATAGGAGCGCATATAATACTGCTCATGCACGGCCTTGCGAAAGCCCGTGATATCGGAAGCCTCTGTGTATCTCACAAGATACTGACATCCCGTATCGCCCAAAGCTTCAAACGCGCTGTCTGTCATATAGCAGAGATAGAAGGTGGAAACATTTTTATAGGAATCATCCTCAACTTCCAGCATGTACAGATAATCCGGGCGCTGCACAAAGCCGGCGACTGTGTATTCCTTGTTTCCGATTTTCATACTGCTTCCGATTGAAACGGTATTAGCAGCCGCGTATCCCTCGGAAATGACGATTTCGTTATCGCTTACAGCGTCCTTGCCCTGCGTAATCTCATACAAATCCACTTTTTCGGTTCTGCTGAACACGCGGGCGGTCACGCCGTCCGTTTCGATATTAATATACCTCTGTGCTTCTGCAGTCACATGATATTTATCCGAAAGCTTCGCAAGCTCTTCCTCCGGAATGATCATATAGGTCGTAAAATGCGCGTCCTCTACCTTATTACGCTCATAAAAATCCACGCTGAAATCCAGAATTGCGTTTCCTGCGATATTGAACAGGAAATACAGCAGAAGCGTCACAATGGTCAACACCGTGGAAGAGATATAAAAGGATAGGTTTTCCCGGATATTTCGGGTATAGCGTCTGTTCAGTTTCATCAGACCGCCTCCTTAAAGCACAAGCTCTGCCGCCGGAATTTTACGCTTGTTTTGCAGGTTCTCTGAAACCTGTCCATCCTTCAGCCGGATCACCTGATCAGCCATACCTGCAATCGCTTCGTTGTGTGTGATAATTACGACTGTTGTACCGAACTGCCGGTTCATCTTTTCCACAAATTTCAGCACCTGCCCTGAGGATTTGGTGTCCAGCGCTCCGGTCAGCTCATCGCAGAGCAACAGCTTTGGATTTTTAATCATTGCGCGGGCAATCGCCACCCGCTGCTGCTGTCCGCCGGACAGCTCTTTGGGAAAACGACGGCGGTACTTTTCAATATCCAGCGCCTGAAGAACCTCGTCAATATCCAGTGGATAGGCAGAGATATCCGACACAACTTCAATATTTTCTTCCACCGTCAGGTCGGGAATCAGATTGTAAAACTGAAAGACAAAGCCAACATCCGCTTTACGGTAATCGGTACGCTGCTCCTGCGACAGTCCTGTTACCTTTCTGCCTGCTACCGTCAGTTCTCCGCTGTCCAACGTATCCAATCCGCCGAGCATATTCAGAAGCGTGCTTTTTCCCGACCCTGATGGGCCGAGGATGACGCATATTTTTCCCTCATCAAGCTCCAGCGTCGCATGGTCAAGCGCATATACTTCCGTTTCGCCTTTGCCGTACTTTTTTACGGCGTCCTTTAAGCGTATCAGCATCGTTCTTTCTCCTTTATCTTTTTATAAGCTGCATATGTCATCTTTCATCGTAACCAATAATTTATGTATTATAGTTAGCGTTGGCTACCTATTTCATATAAAATAGTGGCCTCATTGAGTTAGCAACTGCTAACTCAATGAATTATTATATCACACATGATGTCGTTTTGTCAAGATTCTTCGTGTAGCGGTTCACACCAGCAAATGAAGACTAAAAAAGATACCGAGAAAAATGAGTTAGTATAAGTAAGGAGTTCGCTTATTTTGTCTTTTCTTCATTTTCATCACTACAATTATATTTTAGCATAAGAAAAAGATAGATACATGGTGGCTGTCCATGTGTCTACCTTTATTTTACTGTTGCACACTAACGAGTGGTTGTCTGTTTCGTGCTTCGCACTCAACCAGCCTTAAGGCGGATTTTAATTATTTTGTTTTCATTCATCACTGCGATTTTTAAGCATAGCCTTATATATAATATTTTTTGACACGCCCCTGTCAGAAGCAGCCGCTTTCATAGCGTCCATTCTTTCATAACCATTATCCTCGTAAAAGGATACATGCTCGCAAATACTCATTTCACGCCAAAATGCAGAACCATCTTCTTTATCACCGCTGACTACAATAACATATTCTCCACGCGGATCATGAGCGGTGTAATAACTGAGCATTTCGCTAATATCCCCCCGTAAAATCTCCTCGTTTAATTTTGTCATTTCACGGCATAGCGCAATCCGACGGTCTTTTCCGAAATACGCCGAAAATATCTCCAGAATTTTGTGTAAATCATGAGGAGATGAATAGAAAATCATTGTTCTATGCTCGTTTTTAAGCTCAGAAAGCAACGAATGCATTTCCTTTTTCTTTTCAGGAAGAAACCCCTCAAAAATAAAGCTGGAAGTGTCAAAACCTGAAAGAATCAGAGCGTTTACAGCTGCACATGGTCCCGGAACAGCGGTTACAGCAATTCCGCGCTCTATACAAAGCGCCGCAATATCACTGCCGGGATCTGATATTCCCGGCGTTCCGGCATCCGTCACTAATGCACAGCTTTCTCCGCTCATAAGCCTACGAGCAATTTCTTCGCCTGCAGATCGTTTATTATGCTCGTGATACGGAATAAACGACTTGCTAAGCGACAAATACGACAGGAGCTTCGCGGTAACACGCGTATCTTCTGCCGCTACAAAACTACATTCTGAAAGTACCTTGACTGCACGTTCAGATATATCTGCAAGATTTCCTATAGGCGACGCAACAAGATACAGCGTACCTGCCTCCACGCGGTTCCTTTCATCCGCTGTACCTCCCGTCGACGCAAGGAATTCTTCATGTTCTATATCCATATTTATGACAATTCCTTTCGTAAATATAAAATACGGGCTAAAAAGCCGTTCAATAAAGACAATAAGCCCATCATGGGATGTTTCGGTGTAAATTCAATAAGGGGCTTGCCCCGTCAAATGGCGTGGCAACCATTCCAGTAGGAGATTGTATCTCCCACTGAATGATGAAATGTAACCCACTGCCATTAAGGCGATCGCCTTAATGGCGGGACATCTTGCCTAAGTTATAACGCCAATGAAAAAAGAAGCTACCTTATCGGCTTAGTAGCTAACGTCCTGACAAACGTAAAACATCCTGCTAAATTTACTCTTTATTTATCATTCTAAGTTAAAATCAAGTGTTCTATATATAAGTTCAACACGCTCTGTAGTATTTCCATTATCATCGGAGAGTAAAAGCGCAGGCATAATCACGAGAGAACTTTTGCCTCCGCGTATTCCCTCAACAAGCACAAGAGAGGGAGCATGCGATGAATCCTTTTGAACAAAACAGCATCGCTTCGGCTCTATTCCTGAACTTCGCATTGAGAAAATCAAATCTACAAGACGATCCGGACGGTAGACGGCATAAAAAGCGCCGCCCCATTCAAGCGCAGCTGCCGCCGCAGCGCAAAAATCAAATATTCCTCCATTCAATTCATGACGAGCCGCATTCCGTCCGGAATCATGCGCATGCTTTCCGGTGTCAGAACGCATGTAAGGAGGATTTGTAAAAACTACGCCGAATTTTTCATGTCCCGAAACAAGATTCCTAACGTCCTCATTTCTAACCGAAATAACATCGCTAAGACCATTAAGACATACGTTCCTTTCACACAGTTCCGCATATTCGGTTTGAACCTCGATTGCGTCTATATGAGCAAATTTCCCCGATGCAGCACAGAGTAGTGAGACGGCTCCGCTGCCGCATCCAAAATCAACGGCACGCTTATGTGTAAGCGGCTTCATAAATGCCGCTAGGAGCAGAGCGTCCGTACCAAACACGAAACCTCCGTTCCTCTGAATCATCTTTAGACCAAGATTGATTCCTGTTACCGATTCGCCTTCCTTCAGTTCCAAACCCTCATGATTAAGCATCTATCAGACCATCCTAAATAAATATCGGCTTATTATCAGCCGGCAAACGCATTAACGAAACAATAGTCATAACTAAACATTAACACCAACTGCATAGCCGGCGTTTTTCAGAAACCACCATCGGCGGCTTGCCTTGTTAAAGCGTAATAATATAAAAGGCACCGTCGAGCGGCGCCTTTAAAATATTATAGCTCATTCTGCTTCAGCAGGAGCATTTACGGGACATACCTCTGCGCAAGCACCACAAGAGAGGCATTCGTCAGCATTGATCTCATACTTTTGATCTCCCTCTGAAATTGCCCCAACAGGACATTCGCTTGCACATGCTCCACATGAAATACATGCATCACTGATTTTATATGCCATTATAAAACACCTCCAAATTATTTTACCTACGTTATTATAGCACACTTATCTGACAATGTCAAATACAAAATACGATTTTATACATGTAAATTCTCTCATTTCAAAACATTTATAATACCATTTTCCATATACATTCCCTTACCGCTGTCAAAAAGCCGCATAAAAAATCATAAAATTGCCGTATATACATTCGTAGTTTTAAATACAAATTTATTTTACAGATTCAATTCTTTTTTTGATTCTGCCTTTTTGAACCTACGGATGACTTTTTATTATGCATACTTCTTTTCCTGCGCACAAATTTCCCGGATCTGGATGATTTTACAGACTTTTCATATAAATCAAAATCATCATATTCTGTATCTAAGAGTGATTTTTCGATAGCCTCAATCCCTGCTGGCTGAAGTTTCATAGACTGCGTATTCTCCGGATGTCCTTTCGGTGTTCTTACCTTTTGTGACTGTATTTCATCGGATTGCAGTCTTGAAAGCATTGATTTAGACTGTTGTTTCTTTGACAACTGCGACTTAGTTATTGAGGATTGTGCTTTTGAAAGTTTTATTTTTGACGGCTGCGCATCCGGCAATTGTGTTTTTTCCGGATAAACTTTATTTGAAATTTTCCCTAAAGAATCTGTACGCTCCTTTTTACCCCTACAGGTTTCATTTTTTTCATACGATTCTCTTAATTCGATTCTATTTTCTTTATTATTTTTAACTCTGTTTTCATCCTTTTCGGAAGCCTCTGAAATTTCCGCTAAAAATTCTTTTGCAGTCTTACCTTTTATAACAGTAATATCATCACGGCTAAAAACTTTTAACAAAATATCGTTATTGTTTCGAAGCTCTACCTTCACCATACCGGCAAGAGGTACCGTCTCCTTTACAATACCGTCCCCCTCCGGAGTAGAAACAACAGAGTCAACTTTAGGTGTTTTTTTAATTTCCTCACTGTAGGTATCGTATTCATATCGCAAGCAGCACATAAGCCTGCCGCAAGCCCCTGATATTTTAGATGAATTCAAAGA
>CABPZV010000133.1 GCA_902462015.1 uncultured Eubacteriales bacterium
ATCGGTTGCTTTTGCAGCGATTTCAATGTCTGCCCCCTTGTTTGGCAGAATCGTATAGGTTAACTGCTTGTTATTGCCTACATTGGCAACAGTCGCACCGTCCGCCTTGATATTATTGCATTTATCGGTATCAAGTGTAACGGATGCCTGCAAAGCATAGCCTTCAAAGAAGTTACCTATGCAATCTGCATTTTCAGTGATATTGATGGTAATTTTCAAATTGCCGCTTTTGCCTGCAATGTCCGAAGCCTCATATTCTTTGCCGTCCATATAATAACGAATAGCAATATTCCACGGCATTACGTTACTGTCGAGCTTACCTTCATAATATAACTTTCCGGCTTTTGCATCAATCGTAACTGTTTCACCGGAATAATCGATTTTATCGGTAGTGGTCATATTACGAAGATTTTCGTATTTGCCGTAGTCGATGATTTGTCCGTTTTTATCAAGGTCGAAAATGTTGACCACATTGATTTCTTTCACCGAGCCATCGGCATTCAGGTTGATATATACAACCTCTTCTTTCGGAGTGTTCTCTTCTTCAGCAAAAGCCGAGAGAGGCATTATGCTGACCATAAGCAGTGCGGCGAGCAATGTCGCTATTATTCTTTTAATATGTTTCATTTTACTGCCACCTTTCTTTTCGTTTTATTTTTAATAATCATACCGTCACAAATGTATAGCAGACCCGGTAAAACAAAGAGCACGATTGCAAGGGAGAAGATAGCACCTCTGCCCACGAATATACCAAGCTGGGCAAGCAGCTGATTGGAGGACATCCAGCCAAGTAGGAAGCCAACAACCGTAAGAACACTTCCGGAGGTCATAATAGATACAAATACATCTGAAAGAGTCTGTATAACGGCAGATCTCTTTTCAAGCGATTGCCTGTTCTCACGGTAGCGGTCAGTCATCAGAATGGCGTAGTCAACTGTAGCACCAAGCTGTATCGAGCTGATAATCAGATAGGCAAGATAGTAAATCGGCTTATCTGAAAAATACGGAACGGATAGGTTGAGCCAAATTGCTGTTTCAATAGAAAGAACGAGGATAAACGGCAGCGGTATAGATTTCAAGGTGATCAGTAACACCAAAAATACTGCGCCAATTGCAACCAAGTTAACAAGCACCATATCAGCCGTAATCGTTTCTTTCAGATCGTAGGTGCTGACACCTTCACCTGCAAGATAGTTGTTATCGGGATAATACTTATCTGCGATTTCCCTTATATTTTCTACAAGGGTAAAGGTACTATCTCCCTCATAAGGCACATCCACCGACAGCACCATACGACTATAGTTTTCACCCTCTAACTGTGAAAGGGCATCTGCATCCAGATAAGCATTCGGAATTTCAGCGCCTACAATATCTATATAGGAAATAATGCTTGTAATCTCCGGTAGAGTGTGAAGCTCATTCGACAGGGCTTTTTGGGTTGCCGTATTGCCTTTTGGCACAAGCAGTACATAGGTATCAATTTTCCCAAATACATTTTCGATTGCTTTGGTGTCCTTTCCATACTGAGAATTTTCACCAAGGATCTCCGAAGAACCGTAAAGATAATCGTTTGCATTGGAGCCGAGATAGGAAGGTACGATAAGAATTGTAAAAATACAGACCATCGGAATAGCGATTTTATGTACCGCTTTTCCAAAGCCCTTAAACGATGGCATAAAGGATCTGTGTTTTGTTTTGTCCAGCCACTTATATGTGCAGAGAATCAGTGCCGGCATAAACACAAATACTGTAATCAAACTGATTGCAATACCCTTGGCAAGCGCAAGACCGAGGTCTGCGCCCAGTCGGAACTGCATCAGAACGAGAGCAATAAATCCGATAACGGTAGTTAGTCCGCTTGACAGTATTGACGAAGTGGATTTGCAGAGAGCATCTACCATAGCACTTTGGGCATCGGCATTTTCTTTGCGACATTCCTCAAAGCGATGAAGCAGGAAAACCGAATAGTCAAGGGACACGGCAAGCTGTAGCACACTTCCTGCAGCATTGGTAACGAAGGAAATTTCACCAAAAATTAAATTACTTCCATTGTTCAGCATAATGGCGACGCCGAGTCCTGCAAGAACGATGATGGGCTCGATCCACGAGGTCGTTGTCAGAATCAGTACCAACAGCACAAAGGCAACGGCTATTACCGTAATTTTCAATATTTCTGATACGGTATTTGTAGTCGCATCTGCCGTGGATATAGCAGAGCCGGTCACAGCGTTTTCCTCTCCGATAAGAGAACGAATATCCTCAGTTGCGGTAATTCTATGCTCCTCGTCAATCGTTACGGTAAAGAGTGCATTATTATCTTTGTAATAAGTTTCTACTGCATCGGAATCGAGGGTTGAAAGAGGAACGGTTATATTCATTGCATCATCCATCCAAGTCACATCTGATACCCCTTTAATGGCTTTCAGTTTATCCTTGTATTCTAATGCTTCAGGGATGGTAACATCCTTTATCATGACACGGGCATTCGGTATGCCGCCGTCAAATTCTTCACCCATTATGTCTATTGATACCGTTGATTTTGTTTTTTCGGGCAGATAATCGGTCATATCGTAGTTTACGGAAACCAACTGACCGCACAGTAAAGAAATAACAAAGGCAACTGCAAACAGTATGAGTATAAGCTTTCTTCTGTTAACGATACCGGCATAGAATTTTCTCACTTTGTATCACGCTCCCCTTGCTTACGAAGCTGCCCCATGATTTCGTAATATCCGCAATCGCCTTTAACAGCTAAACGCAGAGTATCCCAATCAATAGTTCCATCAGCGGTAAAGTTCACCGACTGCATAAGCGTAATAAACTTTCCCTTCAAAGAACAGTTTCCGTTTTCATCCACAATGCCTTCAATTGGCTCCGTGTGTCCGAACATCGAAAGAAAACCGGTGAGTTTTCCGTTTTCAATCTTCGCCTTTAGTTCTCCTTTTCTCTTTCCCAAAGGGGTATTCATTAAAACATCGTAGATTTTCATATGGTTACCTCCTGTTTTGTTCGCTTTAGTATAATCTGAAATTGAAAAGCATAACACGGTCAATACACACAATTTTGTGTAAATTTGGGACAAACAAGGGACAATTGACGGTCGAATATCTATTTGCCCCACAAATGTTGCATATTGTCCGTTGAATGTTTTGCCGGACAAGTGTATAGTAAATAACAAGAACGGAGGTAGCGTATGAAACACGAAGTTACGACTTACAACACGAAAAAATCGCTTGCAGAGTCTTTGAAAAAGACAATGAAAACTAAAGTCTTTTCAAAAATTACTGTAAGCGAAATTATAAACGACTGCGGAGTGAACCGAAAAACCTTTTACTATCACTTTGAAGATATTTACGCTCTGTTAAAATGGATGTTTGAGGAAGAAGCCATTGAGGTGGTAAAGCATTTTGATTTACTTGTGAATTACGAAGAAGCAATCCGATTTGTCATGAACTATGTGGATGAGAACGACTATATCATAAGCTGTGCCTATGATTCAATCGGCAGGGATGAAATGAAACGCTTCTTCTATGCCGACTTTATGGGTGTGGTCACATCCGTAATTGATGCTGCAGAAGCGAATTTCGATAAGAAAATCGATCCTGATTTAAAAAACTATGTGGCTAAATTCTATACTGAAGCCATTTCCGGCATGCTTATCGACTGGGCGAAAGAGAAGGATAAAAGCGATCGAGAAAAAATCGTTGGCTACCTGACAGCTATCATAGAAACGGCACTTGAAAGCATGAAACTACATAACAAATAAAAAACGGCGGCAGAAAGGTGTTAATCTCCCTGCCGCCGTTGTCAGTTAGGTATAAATCAAATCAGCATTTACAATTTCAGTAGCTCTGTTGCGGATATTATTCATCCGACCAACCCCTTCCATTTGATTATCCGCCTTGAATTGTTCGGTCACACCCTCACGCCCTGTCATTTGTTTTACGAGCCGGAAAAACATATCCTCAGCCTGCTTGTCGAGGGCAGCGAGATAGGCGTTCAGTTTGCTGCTTGTCAGCAGATTGGTGTATAACACCTTTCTGCGCCGCTTAATATACCGTAAATGGCGCTGTCCCCACAAGTATATTGCTTCCTTTAAGAGAGAAGGGCATAAATCAGACCGGCTATGTCATCATATACCGCCGAGGCTGCTGATTTAACCTCGTCTTTCCCTGAAGATACGGCGCATCCGTTAAAATCTTTAATCATATCTATGTCGTTGTAATTATCTCCGATTGGTGTTATCGCACTATATGGAATTCGGTATATTTCCGAAAGCGCACGGAGACTTTGTGATTTTCCTGCCCCGGCGCATGGAATATCTACGCATTGTTCGTTTCTGTATGCGGTTATATAGTCTCCGAATAAACTGTTTATTTGATTAGTGTAAAGTTCTGCGTTTTCTGCATTTTCAAATGCAGTGTGAATTATATTGAATCCTGAACCGTGTGAAAAATTTTCAGGTGTGACGTACAGCCGTCCTGTTTCATCAGTTTGGCCGGCTTTATAGCGGCTGTTTAAACCGGTCGGTATACCAAGCATTTCCATTCCGCAGCTTCGCGACAGCCAGAGTGGATTCCTTTTAAGAATAAAATCGGTTAGTTCGGGAAGTCGAGAAGTGTCCGCTGTATTGCTCCATACGCATTTGCCGTCTGAGTCAAGCATGTAAGCTCCTGAGCAGCAGATTATAAAGTCGAGAGATATCTCGGCCGCCCTTTCGGCCGCTTTTTTTGCAGCGTAAAGGTCTCTGCCGGTTACAAGTCCGAAAAGATTTCCTTTTTTCTGCCATATCTTGATTGATTCCGAATCCGCATACGTGACAGATGCCTCCCGCATCAAAGTACCGTCGAAATCACTTGCAATTATTCTTAGCGTTTTATTTTTTATTTTCATTTTTTGACTATACCTTTTGCATATACTTGGAATTTTGCCGGTCTCATCTTCCGTGAGATTCCGTTATTTCTTACCGTCAGGGCATAAAACTTTGCTGTGTTTTTCGGATACAGCGTGAAGGACTTTCTTTCGGAGCCGTATTCCTCGTCTTGATTAAATAACTTTTGCGACCTGATAATTTTATCATATATTTTATTAATATTCAATATTTGTTCTGAAATAATGTAAATGTTATACGTTCGTATTGCGTGAAACTTTGATTTGAATGATTTTCTTTTGAATATTCGGCGTATAAAAAATGGCAGAATGCAAATAATTTCTTTTGACAGCATTTAAGACAGAATTTATATTAAATATATTATAGTGAAAAATCAGAAAGGAAAACACAATGCAGACACAGGCTAAGACATTAAAGGATGATGTGATGCTTCTCGGTTTTATATACCAGAATGCACGTATGGGTATTACCGGCATTAATCAGATTCGCAGTTCGGTAAGTGACGATAAGCTCATGGAGCTTATTAACCGTCAATATTCAAAATATGATGAATTTGTCACAAAGTCCGCTGAGGAACTTCGCAATCTCGGAGAAAAGCCGGAAGATATCAGTCCCATGGCAAAAGTTGGTTCATTTTTGTCTTCAAAATATAATACAGCTGTAGATTCCAGCACCTCACACATAGCGGAAATGATGATTCAGGGAACCGAGATGGGAGTAACAAAACTGATTCAAAAGCTAAATTCAATTTCTGACTGCTCAAGTAAGTACAGGAGATTTGCTCAAGAGCTTATAGATTACGAGACGAAAAGCGTAGAGGATTTAAAGGCATTTCTTTAATGTAAATTAAAATTCTGCTCTGCCATATTTTTGCAGCGAGCAGAATTTTTTATTTGTTTGGATTATAACTTAGGCGAGATGTCCCGCCATTTAGGCGGCGGCCTTAATGGCGG
>CABPZV010000134.1 GCA_902462015.1 uncultured Eubacteriales bacterium
CCCCAGTTCTCAAAGAGATAAGTGTTTTATCAAGAAAACGGCTTGTTTACAGGGTTTTTGCCTTGTGGCAAGCCTTTTTTGATGTCCGTTTGATGTCCGAGCGGCTAAAAATTTTTAAATTAAGCGAACAAAGGAAGAACAAAGAGAAAACACAGATAAACGAAAAGCAGACCTTCGGTATTGACCGTTGGTCTGCTCTTGATTTAGCAATATATTTATAGGATATTGGTTATTGGAATAAATTATTTTTTGGATATTATATATAAAGAAAGTGCGGTTTGCGTTCAGGAGAGTCCCTTGCTCGTCTTTTGGTTTTACACAGCATAATCATTCACCATAGGTAATAAACGCATTGAATACGGCTTTCATAGTGCTGTTTTTCAGCTTATCATCTACCATATCGGCAGAAACGGCATTCTTGCCATTTTCGGATAGGTATTCAAGAGCCCTATTCCACTCCATAACAAGCGTTGAGCCGTCTTTAAGGTAAATTGTTGCTTGCAGTGCTTTCTCGCCTTGCAGGGCATTTTCAACGGCTTTGAGCCGCTTTAACAAGTCACGCATTATTATCACCGCCGTCGTACTCAGTTGAAACATACAGGCTCTTTGCGTTCTCGTATTCTTCGGGATAGATTTCATTTAATACCTTGTTGCAGGCAAAAGGACTTGTCCCGAATGAGCTGTTTTCTTCACCCGACAAAGCGCCAACCGCCAAACCTGTATAATTCTCTAAAGGCTCGCGGTAATTAAATTGTGCGTCTTTGCAAGCTAAAGCAACCGTCTTTAATTCTTGTTTGTAGCCCTCGTGAGTTTCTGTTTCTGCCTGTTCTTCGGCATATTTGCCGATAAGTCGGAGCATTGCTATATTGCCCTTAAAATCGTCTGTAAGAGCCTTTATTTCTCTTGTAGATAGAACACCACTCTTTAGCAGTTCAACCGTTGCAAGGTCTATTTTATCGCCTGTAGCCCGTGCGTGTCTTTCAAAGCGTGTATCAGCTTCGGCAATGATGTTGTTAAATTCGGCTTTGGCGCTCTCGGAGAGTGTTGCAAACTCCTTTTTTATGTCACGGAGTTTCTGTTGGTGTGCGTTGGTGTCATTCATTTTCCGCGTTATATCGTTCCAACCTCTGCGAATTTCATCTTCCCAGCGCTTTTCCTCCGCTTTGTATTTTCGGTCAAGTTTTTCCCATTCGGGGCGGTAAACCTCGGTGTATTGCTTGTGCAATGCTTCAAGGTAATCACTCACCGAATATCTTGCGGTCATAGGGTTTGTATTGTATGTTTTGGGTTTAATATACATAGTAAAATCACTCCTTATTTGTCATTTTTTCGACTTCTTCAAGCCGTTCTCTGAATTCTGTCTGTTCCGTATATTTCAAACAGTTCTGCAATATCAATGCCGCTGCGTTTAATCGTATTTGCGGAGCGGAAGAAGTATCTTCCATAATCTCTCGAATAGTATCTACCGCCTTGCTTAAAGCTGTCTGCAGCTTGTTACAGGCTTCATTAAGTATTACTGTTCGGCGGTGGTCATATTCTGCTTTAAATTCCTTATTGGCTAACCTATGATATATTATAGGCCTGCTGACTCCTGCCTCTCTCGCCGCTTCGGCTATTGTTCCGCACGATAGCAATGCGGCTAAAATCTGCTCGTCTTTCGGTTTCATCTCCATATATTCACCCCCTTTTGCGTAAAAGATTTCGTTTTACGGTAAATACCGTATTTTCTGCCTTGTCATAAACACGCAAACCGTGCGGAATAATATCAATCTTTACGGTGTCCGTGTCAACTGTTGTATAAGGCTCTTTAACGGCTTCTGAACGCTTTACAAGCCTTGTGGTGTAGTTGTATTCCTTGTCGGAAACAAGGTCTAAAACGGCGGTTTTAGTGCCGCTTCGAACAACTTGTATATTGTCGCTCTGGTAGAGCGTTTCGGGAGCGGAAGAACCGCAACCCGATAACAGCAGTACCGTAACGCAAAGCAGGCAAAACGCTTTTATGTAGTTATTTTTTCTCATCGTTATTCACTCCTCTATGCTCTTGTTATATATGTGTTTATATCCTCAAACAAAAGGATAGTTTCCCGGCAACTGTGTAATTCCTTTTTTAGCCGTTTCAGTTCCGTTTCCTTTTGTTCAATCTCGGCTTCTAATTGGGATTTTTTCTTGTTGAAAAACTCCAAAGCAAGTGCCTTGTGCTGTTCAGCCGTAAGAGTTCTCTTATATTCTTCCCAAGTCTTATTATTATTCATTATAGTCGCTCCTTAATTCGGTAAATAATTTGCTTGTTTTTTGGTAGGAGTATGGAATATAAACTTTATAAACTCATAAACCGAAAAGGACTTAAAGTAAATAAAGTTTATAAAACTATACCCTAACAGAAAGTATATACTTTTACAGAGATAGGTCTCGTTCTATGTCCTCAATAGTTTCAAATTCAAATATGCTGAAACCATTTCTCGCACGGTTGTTGTATTTTACGAGTTTCCCTGTGCTGATATTGATATTTTCTTTTTTGAGTCTAAATGCAATGCTATCAAGCACACGCTTAGGCTGACAGCTCCCGAAAACATCATCCCCGTATATGTCTTTCATTTCATCATAACTGACATTGACCGTTTTTCCCTTTACGGCTTTTTCTCGTATAGCTGCTATCAATGCAAAGTTGATTTCTTCCTGTTCACTGTGCTGATTTAGTACCTCGTTCGGAGTTTTCCTAAACCGTGCAGCTTCTTCAAGCGTTTTTCTTGTAATATCGCTGAACCCTGCCCATTCGCAACCGCCGTCTTGTGTTATGCAATACTTCACCGATTTTCCCGCTTCGGCATAGTTGCTCTTGGTATGTACCATAACACGCATATTATTCTCGCCTGGAGTGTCACTGAATATTACCCGCATTGCAGAACGTGCAGCGTTGATAAAATCGGTTGAGCCTGTTGCGGCATTATTAGCATTTTCGCCCTGTGCTCGCTTGTTCACATGAGATACAAGTATCATACCACAGTTGCAAGCCTTAGCCATGTTAGCAAGCCTTTGAAAGACGGGTCGAACGGCATTTACACGGTTAATGTCAACATCTGCACCGAGAAAAGCGTGCCACGGGTCAATTATCACAAGCGAGGGGTTGTATCGTTTTACGGTTTCCATAAAATTAACATAATCGTCCGTGAAATTCATTCCTTCGGAGTCCATACAGTCAAGAATGTATATCTTCCGCAAGTCCGCTCCCGAAACGGCAAGACGCTTTTTCAGCAGTTCGCCTCTGTCCTCGGCTGATATGATTAAAACATTCGCCGGAGCGGCTTTTTCTGTTGTTTCTGTACCGGGTAAATATTCACCACGGCTGATAGCTGCCGCAATTCCACAACAAAAAATTGTTTTACCTGTGCCGCCGTCTGCCATGAGTACAGTATAATCACCAATGGGAATGTATGGTTTCCAAGCAAACTCGGTATTATCTTCACCAAATTCAGCGGCTTTTTTTGCTTTATGCGGAGCAGCCGAAAGATAATAGAAAATATCTTCGTCTGTTGCTAAATCGGCTCGTAATTCTTTTATATATGCTTCGCTGACAGAACCGTCCTTGACAAGCTCACTGACTTTCTCTGCATACTCGCTTTTTTCGTTATCCGTCAATACGCTTCACCGCCTCTCTGCTCTGCTTTTCAAGCATTTCTGCAAGAGCTTCGCTATTTATCAAAAAGCGATTTCCTATATAAATGCCGGGGCACATTCCCTTTGCTATAAGAACGCGCAAGTGGTGTTCTGTCAACGAGCCTGTAGCGGCTTCTTGCCTGGGGGTTTTGAAAGTTGCCATATTATTCACCTCTCACAATTCTGTCAATAGCGGATAAAACAAGTTCTTTTTTCTCCTCGCTTAATTCCTCTCTCAACCATTTGCAAAAGGTAAATTCCGAAATACCGAGTTCCTTTGCCACTTCATAATGGCACAGGCGGTTTTCTTTGATTTTCAATCTTACATCTAAATTAAACATATAAAACTCCTTATTTTTTTATTTAAGGTTGTGCGCATTTACCTTATATTCTAATTATACAACAACTACTATAAAATGAAAATTGTAATTGGTTATTTTATAATATTTTTCAAAGTAACCAACAACAATTGTTGACAAATTGAATTAGTTATGATATAATATGTTTATAAAGTAACCAACATAAGGAGATGTTATAAATGGTAAATTTAATAATAGGAGATACTTATGCCGAGGTGAGTTGGAATGATAAGCCGGATATATATAGGACTGAATTTCTTTTTGGTGATGTACTTGCAATACTCGAAAAACATTATCCGAAAATGTTAGAAAATAGAGAGTATTGGCGCAATTATATGAATGACGACATATTTAATCACAACTCGTTCAACATAAATTTTAGCCTATGGGGAATGAGGGAGGGTTATTCAGCACTAAGCAATATGTATGATTTCCTGTTGTATGGTGATGGCATAACGTTAAGCTTCAAAGATGTTGAGGATTTGCGTCTTAAATACAAATTTGAAAGTCATCAATGTTACATTGTGGATAACGATGACACATTTATAGCACAAAATAAAAGCTCATACATTTTTAATAATCTTAACACCATTACACAAGTATTGTGTGCCGTTCTTTACTACTATGCATTAAATGACTATAAGCTGAGGAAATGTGCCCTTTGCGGCAAATGGTTTGCTACCCCAACATTGAAAGAGCATTATTGCAAAAGGAAAAGCAATATTGAAAAGTATTCACATATAACTTGTGTTGAAGCTAAACAACGAATGAGAAAAAACAGTGGTGTAGATAACCCTCTAAAAAAACGATTTAACGTTTTATCATCGACATTGGATAGGCTAATAAATGTACAGGGAAAATATGATAAACAAACAAAAGACGATTTTTTACACGATGCTAAAATTTTTCGTGAAACAAAAACAGAAGAAGAATACGAGCAATGGATTTTCGAACAAGAAAAGAAATATAAAACAAGAACAAAAAAAGCCTATTCAAACACAGAAAAGGACGGTGCAAACAATGGCAACAATAAATAAGAGAGGGAACACATTTCAAATTGTTGTGTCGCTCGGTCTTGATGTCAACGGAAAGAAAATCCGCAAGACTACCACATATAAGCCGCCCGAAAGCACCACACCGAAAAAGGCTGAAAAACTTGCACAGGAGTTTGCTACTGAGTTTGAACGCAAATGCAGAGGTTTGTCATCATTAAATGAAAATATGCGGTTTTCGGAGCTTGCAGAGTGGTATATTGAAAACTATGCAAAAAACAAGTTAAAGCCTATAACAGCCTACACATACGAGGGGCAAATACGAAACCACCTATTACCCGAATTGGGCAATATGAAACTAAAGGATTTTACTCCTGCAAAGATAACGGCATTTTTTAAGAGCCGCACTTATCAGCCTGCAACAAGTCGCAAGGTGTATGTAATTCTCCAAAGTGTTTTTGCTCGTGCGGTTGAACAGGGGTTTATAAAGGAAACTCCATGCACAAAGGCGGTTATTCTTCCTAAGGCAAAGACACCAAAAGAAAAAAAGCCTTTTCTTGATGAAGTTCAAGCAAAAGACCTTTTGAAAATGGTTGAGGAAAACACACAGTTTAATCGTATTGTAAAAGTGTTGTTATTTACAGGTATGCGGAGCGGTGAGTGCCTTGCTTTGCGTTGGCAGGATATAGACTTTGAAAATAAGACCATACACATTGAGAACACTTTAACTGATGTAGGCGGCAAACATTGGCTTCAACCGCCCAAAACGGCAACAAGCAACCGATATATAGGCTTATCGGATATACTTGCCGAGATATTCATTGAACAAAAGAA
>CABPZV010000135.1 GCA_902462015.1 uncultured Eubacteriales bacterium
AAATCGGAGCAACGCTCCTGCGCTTGCGAACGATTGCAACCTACGCAGAGAGCGTTAGCTCCTCAAGGTTTCAGTGGGAGATTATAACTCCCACTGAAACCTTGAAGTGGAACCCGCCTCCTTATGAGGCGGGGGACAGCTGCGTTAGGTTATAAATGTCCTCACGTTATCTTTCAATTTTCCTTTTTCAAATACTTTTCGGCCTCAGCCACAGCAAGTTCGTCACAGCGTTCGTTATAGCTGTGTCCGGCATGTCCCTTTACCCAGACGAATGTCACACTGTGTACATCAAGAAGCTTAAGCAGTTCCTGCCACAGATCCGGATTCAGCGCAGGCTTTTTATCGGACTTTATCCAGCCGCGCGATTTCCATGCATGCACCCATCCCAAATTAACAGCGTCGACAAGATACTTGGAATCCGAGTAAAGTGTAACCTCGCACGGTTCCTTAAGAGCTCCAAGTCCGGAAATTGCTCCAGTAAGTTCCATACGGTTATTGGTAGTCTGCGCCTCGCCTCCCGACAGCTCTTTCTTAGCACTCCCATAGACAATAATTGCACTCCAGCCTCCGGGACCGGGATTTCCTTTACAGGCTCCGTCCGTATATATTTTCACATGTTTCATATGTAGTTTTTCCTTTTAAATTTTATTCTTATTAATATGACCTTAATATGACCGAAGTCATAAAATAATTTTTCTTCAGACTTTGCAGATTCAATAAAGGGCTTGCCCCGTCAAATGGCATGGCAAGCATTCAGCATGAGATTGTATCTACCACCGAATGGTGAAATGTAACCCGCCGCTTTAGATGGCACCGCCTTAATGGCCGGACATCTTGCCTAAGTTATATAATATACTTTACAAAATATTAAATTTGTGCTATACTTTGGAATAACATAAAAATAAGCTTAACATTCTGAGACAAATTCAGACATGAATTTGCTCAGCAGGAAAGGATAAGCAGGATAAGTTCAGATATGAGCGAAATCAAAAACACAGAATCACAAACTACGTGCAAGCGAATAAATATACGCGGAATTCCTTTTGACAATGTAAACTACGATGAAGCGGTTGAAAAATGCATGGACTTTGTCCGGAATCCCAAAAGCGACGGAAGCGCGGCAATTCTCCACACGCCTAACTCCGAAATCGTTCAGCTCTGCATAGAACAGAATAAATACTATGAGATAATCGGCGGAGCCGATATAATCATACCGGACGGCGTGGGGATAATTCTTGCGTCAAAAATTCTCGGAACACCTCTAATAAAAGGTAAGGTCGCGGGAGTCGAAGTAGCGGATGGCATTTTGCGCGCGGCGTCAAAGGAAGGCTACAGCGTCTTCTTCTATGGAGGAAAACCGAAGAATGAAGAATCTGATGCAATCGCCGATATAGCCGCCTCAAAAGCAGTCGAAAAATATCCAGGACTTAAAATCGCCGGTACGTGCGACGGTTATATTAAAGACGAGGCCGCCGTCATTGCCCGAATTCATGACAGCGGCGCTGATATTCTCTATGTCTGTCTCGGCGCGCCGAAACAGGAGATATTTATGTTTGAACACAGGAAAGAGCTTGGAGTCAAGCTATGCTGCGGCTTCGGCGGAACACTCGATGTAATAGCCGGAACCGTAAAACGCGCACCGAGAATCTTCATTAAGCTCGGGCTCGAATGGCTGTACAGATTGATTACCCAGCCGTCAAGATTTTTTCGTATGCTTGCACTCCCGCGTTTTCTGATAGGAACAATTTTTTCGAAAAGGACATCTCACCAATAACGCTATTATTAAAATTAAAAATATAAAAACAGATAAAACTTCATAAGGACGAAAATCCTGTAACATTTCAACCCTGTATAATATACTCAGTAATCAATACCATCATAAGTATACCGGTATAAGAACGGGAGTCAGATAAGCTTATCCTTTACAGCTTTCTCCCAGTTGACAGTAAACGTCTTTGAATTTTTTAACATTCCTCCGACTATCTCTATATATCCCATGTTGCACAGACGGTCAAGCGCAACAGACACCATGTCACGGTCAACTCCGTAATATGCGGAAACCGAATCCACCGTTCCGCCGTATGTGTATTTCATCTGCATTTTCCCGGTATTATTTTTTTCAAGAAATCTGATATTTGTTAAAATATCTTTATAATATGAAGTAAATATATCATCAGATTTTGCACTTATTCCATTCTGAAAAGCTTTGTTTTCTGCGGCTGATTTATTTTTGTTCCTACTGCCTTCCATCCTGTCGGCACTTTTTTTATTATCACCTGAGACAGTTTCAGAAACAACAGCATTACCTGCGCCCACGCCCTCTTTTTGTACATCTGAAGCAGATGCTACAGACTCTGTAAACTTACTGGCGGGTTTCAGAATCCGGACACCGTCTGTGCGCCTATTGTGCACGGCCTGAGCTGCAGTTTCTTTTCTGCTGTCCGGAGCATAAGAACTATTTGCTTTAATTTCTCCGTTTGAAACGGGCAAATACGACGAAACTTTACGTTCTGGCACATCCGCGGATGAAACATTCCGGTTAACGATGTTTTCTGAAGCGGCTTCAGAAAATAAATTTCCACTGTCAAAATTCGAATCAGGCGGAGGCCATTCGACGGTTACGCTCGCTGTGTTTTTGAGCTGCATACTGAGACAATCACGTATTCCGTATACGGCGACAATTTTTCCGCATCGGTTGACAAGAAAACTTGCCGCAGAGCTGAAATGACCGTCTCCGGAAAAAATAATAAACACATCCGTATTTTCGCCGTATGTTATGGCACGCTGATAAATATGGTCCAGCATTATAAAATCCGTATAATCCTTTTTGTGATACGACGATGCGTTTTGAGTCTCAATTATACTGCTTGACACTTCGCGGATCTTCGAAATCTCAGCACGAAGCGAAGGATTTGAAAAGTCTCCGAAGAACAGAATATCATGGACATCGTAAAGTTCAGAAATCGCGCTCCTCCATTGTTTGATATCCGGTTTCCGGTGATACATCCGATACATAGATATGTACCAATGCTCGTAATCGACAAAAGCTATTGCTGAAGGCTTAGAATTCCGCGATACGCTGTTTCTACCAAATATGCTGAAAATTGTATCTCTTCCTCCTTTCTGCAAATAATATATATAACTAAGAGCAATATATCCTTCCTTAAAAACAAGTCAGGTTCTGCTTATTCTCCCGGCGAGAGTCAACCCCTCAAAGGCACCTGATAACAAGCTCTGCGCTCTTACCTTACAGGGGTTCGGGCGTCCCTGTCACTGTTATTATACTACACAAAGAATGAATAAATCAATAGCAAACTCACAATTGCAGGATAAAATTTTGCAATTTTATCGTCTGTTTATTTAAAATTTTGCTTGAAAATGATTTTTATCGGCCATCAAATAACGGTCAAAACAATATTACTATCTATTAACCGCCTGCGGCGGTACGGGGGTATTTATACATGAAAAATATGCTTATAGTCGATGGAAACAGTATACTTAACCGGGCGTTCTTTGGAATGCCGCCTCTTGTTTCTTCTGCAGGTATCCATACCGGCGCAGTTTACGGTATGATAAACATACTGCTTCCTAAAGTTGAAGAGCTTTCTCCGAATTATGCCGCCGTAGCATTTGATATGAAGGCTCCGACCTTCAGACACAAAATGTATGACGGCTACAAGGCTTCAAGGCACGGGATGCCTGATGAGCTTGCACAGCAGCTGCCGTTCGCCAAAAGGGCTATGCAGTCGCTTGGATTTAAAGTGCTGGAGCTTGAGGGATACGAAGCGGACGATCTTCTCGGAACCATGGCAAATATCGGAGAAAAATCCGGTGCAAAGGTATATATACTGACCGGAGACCGCGATTCTCTTCAGCTTATAGATGATAATGTAAACGTTCTCCTCGCCGGAACAGGTGAGACAAAGCTGTTTGACAAAACAGCTTTTACCGAAAAGTACGGCATAGATCCGTCAAGCTTCGTGGACGTAAAGGCGCTTATGGGAGACAGCTCAGACAACATTCCCGGAATTGCCGGTATCGGAGAAAAAACCGCTTTAAAACTAATTTCGGAATGCGGATCGCTCGATGCCGTTTACGATTCAATTGACAAAGGACTTCCTCTTCCTGTCGGCAAATCAGCGCTTGAAAAGCTGCGAGGAGGAAAGGACAGCGCATACATGTCGCTAAAGCTTGCGCTTATTGATAAAAACGCTCCTATAAATAAGGAGATCGGCGAGCTTGAATATACCGGAATCAACAGGGAGAGCACGCTTTCACTTTTCCGTGAGCTTGAATTCGATAAGCTTATCAAGCGACTGTCTCTTCTCGAAGCCTCCGGTAAAGCGGAGTATAGCTTTGAATATAAGGAATGTGAGGCTCCGAACCTTGTCAGCCTACAGGATGGAGAGCTGACTTCCCTTTCCATAGCGCACGAAGCAGGCGGCGCGGGCTGCGCTTTTGTCAGACGCGGAGAAACAAGACTTAAAATCCGGTATTCGTCTTTTGCTGAGATTAAAAAAATCTTTGATGACAACACAATTCTTTGCGTTTATGATTCTAAAGATACAATTAAGCTTTTGAGGAAAAACGGAATAACTCCCCGATGCGGCATATTTGACGCATCGCTCGCAGCGTATGTAATCAATCCCGGAGAAGTAACTCAGGAGCTCGCAAAAATTGCTTCTGTTTATGCCGGCTACGATATTCCGCCTGAAAGCAGAGACGGCAATACAGAGAATTACGGTAGATTTGAAGCAGAAGCACTCTATATGCTGTATAGGCCTCTTTCAGAAAAGCTTTGCGAAGAAAAAACCGAACACATATACTATGATATCGAGCTTCCGCTCGCCCAGGTACTTGCCGATATGGAGCTTCTCGGCTTTAAGGTTGACTGCAGCGGACTTGCAGAGTTCGGAGCAAAGCTGAGCGAAGAAGCCGACATAAGCGCAAAAAAGATTTACGCTTTAGCAGATACAGAATTCAATATAAATTCGCCCAAGCAGCTCGGAGAAATTCTTTTTGAAAAGCTTGGCCTTCCGCCAATTAAGAAAACTAAAAACGGCTACTCAACCTCGGCAGACATTCTCGAAAAGCTCCGGCCGTATCATCCGATAATCAGCGCGGTGTTCGACTACAGACAGCTCTCAAAGCTCAAATCAACCTACGCGGACGGACTGCTCAGAGCCGCCGACGATAACGGAATTATTCATACAAGCTTTAAACAGAATGTGACAGCTACAGGAAGACTTTCCTCGGTGGAACCGAATCTGCAGAATATTCCAATCCGCACCGAGCTCGGCAGACAATTCAGGCGGTACTTCATTTCACGCTCTAATGACCGTCTGCTCATCGACGCCGATTACTCTCAGATAGAGCTGCGTGTTCTGGCGCATATGGCGGATGACAAAGCAATGCAGGAAGCATTTAAAAGCGGTGAGGATATCCATACGATTACCGCAAGCCAGGTGTTCAGAGTTCCTCTTGATTCGGTTACCCCGGAGCTGCGAAAGCGCGCAAAAGCGGTTAATTTCGGAATCGTTTACGGCATCGGAGATTTCTCTCTTGCCCAGGATATTGGAGTAACGAAGCGGCAGGCAAAGGAATATATTGAAAGCTATCTTGACCACTACAGCGGAATCAGGAATTTTATGAAGGAAATTGTAGAACAGGCCAAAGAACTCGGATATGTCACAACCCTTTACGGCCGCAGAAGATATATTCCAGAACTTCATAGCCCGAAGGCTCCGCTGCGAGCCTTCGGAGAACGGGCAGCAATGAACAGCCCAATTCAGGGAACAGCGGCCGATATCATAAAAATTGCGATGATTGAAACAAGCC
>CABPZV010000136.1 GCA_902462015.1 uncultured Eubacteriales bacterium
ATTCGAACCTCTGACCAATCGGTTCGTAGCCGAGTACTCTATCCGCTGAGCTACGGGCGCATGCTTTTGATTACCTTAATATAATATCATAACTTGCTCATTTTGTCAATAGATTTCTGCAAAAAAATACTGTTTATGAAGATTTTATTATTACACCTCATGCACAGTATCCGCTATTACTTATTTTATTACAAAATTCAGACATTGTCTTTTTCAATAAGGAGCTTTAGCCCCGTCATTAGGCGTTTCAGTGGTTGATTGTACCGCCACTGAAAAAGTATGTGGAATCCGCCGCCTACAGGCGGCAGGGGACATCTTGCTTTTAGTTATAGCTGCTGCGTGCCCTTAATTGCAAAGAATATTATACATGCGAAAAACAAAACCTGAAGAGCCATAAAGATAGGAACTAAAATCCTAAATTTCGGTTTTCTGGTTTTATGATGAAATACTCTCATCCCTATAAAAGCGCCGACTCCTCCAAAACAGGCGGCAAGGGCAATAAGCAGCCTTTCACTAACCCGGCGCTTCCCTGCCTGCGCATTTCTCTTATCCGCGCCGTAAACAGCTAAGGTTATAAGGCTCATAAACACACAGACAATTACAAAATAGTCGGAATATTGTGCTATAAAACTAAAAAATTCTATAATAATATTCATAAAGTTCAGCCTTTTAAGGAACATACAATACCATTTAGAACAAATTAAAATTTCAGCCGAAACAAACTTAGAGGCAAAATTTCCATTAAAAAATTCTTAAAGAGAAAAATTATTTACTAAAATTTTGATATCAAAAATTCAATAATCACAGAGCCGCAGTAAACAAGCGCCACGGTAAACGTATGCTGAGAAAAAAGGATAATTCAAATTTTGATCTCAGCGTTCCGGCCGCGGCGCTTTTATTCATGGTCTATTCAAAGATAAACGAATATTTTTCTTTAGCAGCATCAAGATTTTCAGATGCCGCCTGTTCATATCCTATAAGTGTATATGTATTGTCAATAAGATGCTTAAAATGCTCATCGTCAAGCGCCTTACAGATAAATGACTGACGAGGAGAATTGATATCTTCCCCTGATATCTGGAAAAACTTGTTATCCTCACAAATTTTCATTATACGCTGAAGCTGAGCAAGAGTATTTCTTGTCGGCATATAGGTAATCGCATCAAAACCGAGCTCAAGAAGTACGCCTACCAGCTCGTCAAGATAATCGTCCTCAAATTTAGCCGCTTTTTTATCCCCGGTAACCGAGTTTCCGACATCGCCGAGATACGCATAAGCCGCTATTCCACCGTTGTCATGAACCATTTTGATAAAATCCGGAGCCTTAGGGCATTCATCGGTTGCTGGAATATAAAACTTCTCGACAAGATCGCTTTTGAGAACTCCGAGAATATCGTACTCATAAAATTCCGGCGTCTTATCACCATCGGCTATAAATTCGCGGAGCTTAGGAGAAATGCTTATCTTCATTTCGTTTTCAAGGAATGACAGTACCTCCGCAGGAGTTTTATATCTTGCAGTTATCTTTTTCGCAAGTGCAAACAGTATATGACGCTCGGTCACCGAACCGCCTTCCGCATAATTTGAAATCGGAAGTACATCTGCGTCAAAATCAAGTGTAAAACCGTAAGGCTTTACAATCCCGGTTATATTTTCGCACATCTTCCTGTTTCTGATATTGCGTTTTTCGCGGTACGGCGCGAGAAACCTGTCGACCGAGTCAATATTCTGATGAGGAATTCCGTGCATAGCAACATAAGCAACGGATTTCTGATCCGGATTGTTTATTCTTCTGCCATTAACCGAAGTCATCGACATATCGATTCGGCATTCTATACCGCAGGTTACCGGCATTCCGATAATCCCTCCGGCCTCTATAAATTCCTTTGCTCCTCCTGCGGAATCATGATCCATAATGCCGGCCGTTTTAAGACCGTTTTTCCACGCCATATATACCGCCTTAGCCGGGTTATACGGCGAAAACGAATATGTCGTGTGAATATGATTATTAACATAATATGTGTCCGGCGGCGCGGGAACTTCTCCCTTATCAACGCTCTCCTTTATCCTGCGAAGCTCGTCAAGTGTCATCATTTTTTATTTCAAATCCTTTCCTGCCGCTTTTTATTTAAGCATAGACTGCCCTCCGGTTACAGGCACAGCCTGACCGGTCTCGTATTCCTGCTCAATTATATAGAAGATTGCACGTGCAACATCAAGTGTCTCGCATCCGCGGTTAAGCGGGACCTTACTCTCATAAAAACGGCGGACATCCTCAACCGTTTTGGCTCCGGGAACCTTGCCGGCATTAAGGTACTGAACAAACAATCCCTTTTCGGGATCGCTCCACAGCGGACCGTTTAGGAAGTTGCCCGGGCAGACCGCGTTTACCTTGATGTTATACGGAACAAGCTCCAACGCAAAGGACTGTGTAAGACCGATGCCGCCGAATTTGCTTCCGGCATAAGCGAAGTTCTTGTTTGAACCTGCAAGTCCCGACTTTGAGTTGATTTCGATAATATCCATCATATAGGAAGGTGCAATTCTGTGCTGAATCTTCATGACAGCAGAAGCATATTTCGTGCAGAGAAAATAACCGGTGTAATTTACCGCAGTTACAAACTCAAGATTCTTCTTCGTCATTTCTTCAAGGCTTCCTGCCTTAACTACGCCCGCATTGTTGACAAATACGTCCAATCCGCCAAAAGCAAGAACCGTTCGGTCAATCATGTTTTTAACCGAATCCTCGTCTGTGACATTGGCTGCAACAGAATAACCGTGTATGCCATACTCCTGCGCAGCCTTTTCAGCTCCCTCTGCATTCATATCGGCAATCACAACATTCGCACCCTCGCCGGCCATAGCGTCTGCAATTCCCTTTCCGAAGCCCTGAGCGCCCCCTGTGACGATCACAATCTTCCCATCAAGACGCTTTCCCACGCCTGCTGCGAGACTTACCTTGCTGCGGTAGCTTTCAACCTCCCAATTCACAATAAAATCAATCAAATCCGAGGTCATCGGCTTTACTCCGCCAAAGGCTTTCGCAAAATACACGATTTTAACAGCGTCCGCAAATACTTCTCTTGCTGTCTCCGCTTCCTTAGCATTTTTTCCGCAGGCAAAGATTCCAAGTCCTGTTACAATAACAATGCGCGGTTTATATCCGTTTTTCTCTGTAAATGCTTCAAATTCAGCGCGAATTCCGTCCTCATCTATATCGGTCGGAAGTACAAGCTGTGCAGCTTTAGTATATACAATGTGGTCAGGTGTCAGCGATTTTACAGACGGATCATAGCCGAGAATCGCACGACTGCACTCAAATTTTACAACAGCCTCGGAAGTACCGCCTGAATAAAGCATTCTAAGCACCGGAGCTATCGAGACCGCACGGTCTGTATCAAAGTCGTCAGAAGGCTCAAAATCCGGGAACGGCATACCTCCGTTTATCTCCTTATGTATACGCGAAAGTATACTGCTTGCAAGATCTCCTACAGCCACGGTATCGTCTCCTGCAACAAAAATACCGTGATTTTCAAGAAAAAGAATCTGAGGAAATTTCCCTCCGTTTGTCTTCATTTTTTCCGAAATTGCTTCGCGGCAGTTCAGCGCAAGAATATACCCCGGTTTGCAGGCCGGAACCCAAACCGCCTCCGGAAACATCGAGAGAGCTTTTTCCCTGCCGTTCACTGAGCATGTAAGAGCATTTACAAGCGCAGGATGAACATGGAGAACATATCTCTGCTCAAAAAGCTCATGCAGAAGTGTTTCTACGCTCGGACGGCGCGTCTCACCTTTTACTCTTGCGTCCATCATATCCTCAAGAACAGCGTCCTCACGTTCTTTTTCTCCTGAAGGATAATTCTTATCCCACATTGCTTCGAGAGCTCGGCGATCCATCCTTACAAATTCATCCGGTGTTATTGTAGCAAGCGCAGTTCCTGAGCCTTTTACAAAAAGGCAGTCGTCGCTTTTGAACGATGTGTTTCCGCCTCCGGCGAGTACGTAATCGGCGTCAGAACCGAATTTGTTGCTCATTTCGGCAAGCGCAGTGAGTTCATTTTCAAACATTTCGATAACCATTCCTTACTATTAATCTTTTTTCCGTATAATCTGCTGCAGAACCGGCGGTAATTCGCCGGTTCTGCATACTTTTCAATAATCAGATATCCTTTGCGTTCTCAAGTACGTATTTTTCCGCATCAAGACACCAGAGATTATTATTTCTCTTACAGATTTCCGCGAGATCTGCATAAAACGGCTCGGTTTTGCCGCGCTCTTCAAAATCGGCGATCGCAACGAGGGGCATATCCTTGTTTGTATATATAAGCTTCTTGCCTCCCTTAATTTCCGGGAGATTAATTACGGTATCGATAACGGTATTAAGACCTCCGACATGCGTAATCATAGCGGCAGGGTTAATCAGGCCTTTCTCCATCATTCCGATAGCTTCGATCATGTCGTCGGTATTTCCGCCTGAAGTTCCCACAATATGAGTCGAACCGTAATGCACGTTATAAAAATTGAACTCTGCAGAAAAAGCGGCGTTTGTAGGTCCGGCAAAGAAATTAAGGCAGCCGTCACGGGCAAGGAGCTTATCTCCCATTTCAACAACCGATTTTACCGGAGCATATACAAATACATCGTCATAACCCTTTCCGCCTGTCAGTTCCATCATATATGATACCGCATCATCAAGCTTACCTGTATTAAGATATATGAGCTTAACACCCTGAGCCTCAGCCTTTTTAACGGACAGAATTTCCTCAGCGCGGGCAAGGCGTGCGTCGTCAAGATCCGTTACAACTACAAGAGACGGCTTTCTGTCGCATCCGATTGCATAATCGATTGCGCCGAGACCCATAGGACCTGCACCTGCAAGAATCGCAAGACAGCCGCCTTCCCTGATTCCCATGTCATGAACATATTTGCCTGCAGTTGTATGATAATTGGCATGGAATGCTCCGACAATGCAGGATACCGGCTCGGCAAGCGAACCGTAAAAGAATGCTTCTCCATTGTAGCGAAGCAAACAGCCCGTTTCCATTACCTCGTTAGGTATAATTACATATGTCGAGTCTCCTCCTACATATTTGTACGAATATCCGGGAGCGTCGAGACTGCCTTTATAGTTCATTGCAGGCTGAATTGAAAAACGGTCTCCGGGCTTAAACTGATCCGCCCATTTTGAACCTACCTTTACGATCTCACCGCAGAATTCATGACCTATAATTGTCGGATTCTCAGCCACGTCGTTCGGAACTCTCTTGTGATCCGGTCCCTGAAGCGCCGCCTTATGAGAAGACATACATACGCTGTCTGAGATTACATGTGCTAAAATTTCATCCTCGCCCATTTCGGGAAGTTCAAACTCCTCAAGGCGAAGATCATTCTTGCCGTAAATTCTTACTGCTTTAGTTTTCATTTTCAACCGCTCCTTTTTATTCTGTCCCTCTATGCAACTTCATCAGCTTAAATATACAAGTCTGAAAGAAAAATCCTTCAGACTGGAATCTTGTATTCCCAATCTGTCCTGCCGCCGAAAAACAACCGGCATCGGACATGGCTTTGAGTAAATACAAAATACAGCTTCAAACAGCATGATATACTTGCATTACCGGGAAAAATATGTTATACTGATTTGAGATTAACAGAGTATAATTATATAGTAAATATCAAAAAGTATAATATAAGCCTTTTATGGCTATTATTGTTTTTATTATATCATCATCGCTTTCTTTTGTCAATAGTATTACCTCCGCAGGAACGGAAGCTCTGAATTCTTTTCAATAAGGGTGAAAGGCCGTCATTTAATAAGGGGCTTGCCCCGTCAAATGGCG
>CABPZV010000137.1 GCA_902462015.1 uncultured Eubacteriales bacterium
ATGAGAATCGGAGAAAAATACTTTCTCAGAAAAAAGTCCGAAATAAAATCTATCGCGTTGCTTAATGAAAGCCGCAATAATAAAATTGAAGCTAAGCAGCAGAATCAAGCTGAAAAACAATAGATGATATTAAAAAAATATTGTGCCCCATGTCTGCTTGACATGGGGCACAATCACGGAGAGCGATCTTTTTATTCGCTTTCAGCTTCAGAAGACGTTTCAGATGAATCTGCTATACCAGAAATCAGTGCATCTAAAATTGAAGAATCAGCTTTATATACAATCGGTGAATCACCGTAGAACAGATAGCGCTGAGAAGAGGAATTTTCACCGTTTTCATCAAGTACATATCCCCCAACAGTGAGCGTATATGTTCCGGCTACAGAGACAGAAGTATTAGATATATCGCTGTTTTCGTCGGTATTAATCGATTTTGACTCGTCGTAATTTACAATCATTTTCACAGCTAAAGAATTATCAAGCCCATACACAGTTTTTTCTTCATCAGAGGGCTTGTAATCCGCCCAGCCGGTCAGCTCAAGATCTTCAAATAGAGCGAGCAGGTTTTCATCGCTGTATGAATTTTCAGTTCCGTCAGGCATCGTTACCGTATACGACTTAAAAGTCAGATCATTTGACGGCAGAGACTCAAGAACAATCAGATCGTCAAGAGTATAGCTGAACTTAGTTTTAAGCGTAGATTCAATCGCAAAAACAGAATCCGAGCCTGTTACGCTCATATAATATGTCTGAGAATAGGAGTTGTAGTCTCCCACCTTATAAGTCACTGTACTGTCATCTGAAAAGGTAATGCTGACAGTCAGCACCGGAGAATCAAGACCATAAGAGTCCTCGGCTTCGGGAGCGGTTATTTCGCGCACGGCAGAGACAGCGGAAGCCGCAGAAGCCATTGCTGCAGCAGTAGTCTGGTTTATCGGGTAGTCCGGATCACCGGCATAGAGCCAGGCGGACGAAGCTTCATCAAAAATAAGACTTACAGTTTCTCCGCTGCCGTCTGTGTAACTCATTTGCCTCACATTACTTTCATCATAGCTCGTAACAGATATACTTGCAGTTTCATCAATCTCACCGGTCTGCGAATCATCATCTGAGAGAAGCGGAGAAATTACGGCATATATTACAGCAAGTGCAGCACACACTGCGAGCATTGCAGCAAGTCTGCCAAGCTTTTTTGCTCTTTTCTTTTTTCTCCGTTCTTCTCCTTTGTCCGGATATTCCGAACTGTCAGAAGAATTGTCACCGGAAAATTCATTACGCTCATTTTCTTCCATAAATTATGACCATTCCTTTCATGACTGCACAAAGCTTCTCAGCGTTTGCGCCGGTAATTCCACACAATGAGACCAATAACCAACAGAGCAATCGGAATAACCACGCACATAACAACCATTAACATATTTGTAGAAAATTCAGGAACGACAAGAGCCTCCGACATAAGAGTTTTTGCCGCAATCGTGACCGACGCTTCCTTTTCGCACAAAGTGTTTATAAGGGCGATGAAATACTCAAGATTTCCGGCGCTGTTCTGAGCGATAAAGGGCGAGGAGAACCAAACAAGCTGGCCGCCTGTTTCCGAATCTGTTGACATTGCACCAATCATGAAGCTTCCCTCTGTGTCGCCTTCTTCCTTTTCAAATGTAGCCGAATTTTCCGGATCGGATTTCAGAAAAGACGAAGCTGACGAAGAAAGAAGCGGCTCAACAGTAACGCCATCCGCGCTTTCAGACTCAAGAATTCCGTGCGATGCAGGCATAAGAATATTAATATTATCAGACGTCAGCAAAGACGTAATATTGTTCTTAGAAATTTGGGGAAGCAGGTAATAAGGATACTGATAATAAGAGCTCTGGGCTGTTTCAAAAACAACTCCCTTTGCCCAAGTCAGTCCGTGACTTTCTGTAAATGCTTCGACATTCGGAAGAGAAATGCTGTAACTTGTGACAAGAACAATCTTACCGCCGTTTTCCATATACGTATTCAAATAGCCAATCTCATCTTCAGTAAGGTCATAGCTGGGCGAGTAGATTATAATGCAGTCCGCGTCGTCGGGAACACCGCCATCTCCGTTCATCAAAGACAGCGTAGAATACTTGATATTATCAGTACTGAAAGCAGATGTAAGGCTTTCGGAAAGACTAACTTCTCCGTTTCCGGAGACAGCATAAACTACGGTGAGATCATCGCTCGTAACATATTCTATTGCACTCGTAATTGCAGATTCTCCTGCGAAAGAGTAATCTACAGAATACTGATATAGACTCTGACTTTTTACGAGTATATTATTGAAATCGACAAGCTTGTATCTCTTAGCCGATTCAACAATCAAGCTGTTTTCACTTGGCGTTGTATCCGTATATTTAGTATAGAAAGACGGATTCAAAACAGGGTCGACCGTCTTAACCGAAATATGACTGTTAACTGCCGTGTATCGGTCTAAGAGATCAAGCATCATCTGTGCATATTCACTGTCCGAAGAACCTTTGAGATAATAAACAGTAATATCCTCATCAACCGCAGATACAATTTTCTCTGTTTCTTCGGAAATAGTATAAAGCCCCTCGTCGCTTATATCGAATTTTGTCACAGTGGCCGGAAGACTGCCGACTATCATATTTATTATAATTACAATTGCGGCAGCTACGACACAAACAAGAAAGCTATATCCCCCGAGCCGGGTTTTTTTGCGTCTGCCGGCTTTAATTTGTTTATTGGTATTATCTTCCATTTATAATTACTATCCTTTCTACTGTATTCCTGACAAACACGTACATTTACGCCCATCTTCTCTTTTCCATATTTTTTTCGGTAAAAAATACAAAGAGAAATATTACAGACAGATAATATAAAATACCGGTCAAGTCAAATATGCCCTCGCGGAAGCCTGATACCCTGTCGAAAACATCAAGCACGGAAACAAGCGCCGGAAAAGCTCCTTCAAAAAGCGAAGCATTTATAAGATATACAGCCAAAAGAACAATTTCAATCACTGCAAACAGAACACCTGAGACAGTCGAATTTTCGGTCATCATATAGCAAATCAGCGCCGCTATAACCGCAAGCGCGGAAAAGCAGGCAAACGAAGCAGACGCCGAGCTTGGAATCATAGAGGAAATTCCTCCGGCGAGGAAGCAGAAAATCAAAGCTCCCAGCGACAGAACAGCAGAAATTATTACGCTTTCAGTAAGTGAGGAGCAGAACATTCCAATCGCTATCAAAGCCGCACCCATAAGCCAGAATGCAAAAATAGATGAATAAGCCGTAGCGAAATTGACGGTACCGAAAACAGAAAGAATCAGCGGAACCAGCGTCATGAGAATTACAGGAAGCGTGAATACCGTGACCATTGCGAGATATTTTCCGACAATTATATTCGACATTTTCATCGGCAGAGAATATAGGAGCTGATCAGTTTTACGGGAACGTTCGTCTGCCAGCGAACGCATCGTCAGTATAGGAATTAGAATTAAAAATACAAATTCGATTGAACTGAGAGTATATTCATATTGCGGATAACCGCCATTCAGATTGTATGCAACGGTATAAATTCCATTGACAAGCAGCAAAAAAGCCGCGAATATAATTCCGGTCATATTTGTAAAATAAGACCGAAGCTCTTTTCTGTAAATTACAAGCATAGCTTTAGATACGCCTTTCTATTTTATTTTCATAAGGAGCAAAGCCCCATCATAAATCGCTTTAAAAGTCGAGTATACATCTGACGAAAAAATAATGAAAACCAGCGATTCAGTGATTGCCGGCCTGGCGGCCGTCAGCTTAACAGACAGATTGCACTGCATGTCCCTGTTTTTCCGGCGCCGGCTTATTATTTCACGTTCTGAATTACATATGACTTTTTTCATCACCGGATTCCGAATCACCAGATTCCGAATCACCGGAAACCTGTTCGCCGGAAGTCATGCTGTCAGACGACTGTCCGTCAAACAAATTTACAGGCGGGGGAGAATCAGGAGACAAAGTGCCGGAAACTACAGTTTCGGAAACGGAATTCTCTTCGTACTCTTCGTACTCTTCGTACTCTTCATCCTCTTCATCTTCTTTATCCTCGATGTCTTCTTCCTCTTCTTCATAATAACTATCTTCCGGATCATCAGGAAGCTCATCTTCAATATCTTCCGTTGTGACGTCATTTGTCAGCCGCAGGAACATTTCTTCAAGCGACATAGTCTCCGGAGCAAGTTTATAAACAGGGGCGCCGAGTTTTGCAAATGCGCTGAACAGCCCGTCTTTTATATCGGCATCCGCCTCCGCCGTAATTTTTATATCCCAGACTCCGCTTTCCTTTGTTTCAATGATTTCATATTCCGTGATTCTCTCAACCGAAGAAAGCACGTTTTTAATCGTTTCCGGTTCGGCGCGTACAGTCATGTTTGTAATTCTTCCGTTTTCAAGCGAATTTGAAAGATTTTCAAGCGTATCGCTTGCAACAACCTTGCCGTAAGAGAGTATAATCACATAGTCACAGATGGCGGATATTTCGGAAAGTATGTGACTGGAAAGAATGACGGTATGATTTTCTCCGAGTTTTTTTATAAGCGAACGGATATATATAATCTGACGCGGGTCAAGTCCCACCGTCGGCTCGTCAAGAATTATAATCTCCGGATTTCCAAGCATAGCCTGAGCGATTCCGACACGCTGCTTATAGCCCTTAGAAAGATTTTTTATAAGTCTGTTTTTCATTTCGCCGATACAGGCAGCCTCAATTACATAGTCGAGCTGAGACCGCAGTTCAGCGCCGCGCAGTCCTTTTGCCTTGCCGACAAAGGTAAGATATTCAAGCGGCGTAAAATCCGGATACAGCGGAGGGATTTCAGGCAGATAACCGATAAAACGCTTTGCCTCCTCCGGTTCTTCCGTAATATCATAGCCGTTTATGAGCACCTGTCCGTCTGTCGGAGCAAGGCATCCGGCAATGATATTCATAGTCGTACTTTTTCCTGCACCGTTAGGTCCGAGAAAGCCATATATTTTTCCCGGCTCTACAGTAAAACTGACGTCGTTTACTGCGGTTGCTGAAGCATATTTCTTCGTCAGATGTTTTACCTCAATCATATTTACCTATAATCCTTTCGTTTGTATAATGTCCGTTCATTCAAACAATAGTTATATTTTAAGTATAAAGCCATTTTACAACACTTATGTGATTATTCTGTGATTTCCTTATGAAAATTTAAATTTCAGAGCAGTATAAAACGCGGAACAATCAATAAAGGCAAGTTCAGCGCCAATTCCCTCGATTTTTAATAATGAGTAAAGTCCCTCCTAAAAAGATTCAGCGGCGGATAATACCGCCGCTGAAAAATAGAGATGTTATGCACCTGCAAGAGCCGAACGTCTTAAGAGCCGAACGTCTTAGCAGCCGAACGTCTTAGCAGCCGAATGTTCTGACCGGCATACGGCTTAACGGGCGCACAGTCTGGCAGGGGTACGGATCTACGGCGCACAGCTCGGAGGGCACCCGGTCTAACAAGGGCACGGCTCGACGGGCGCACGGCTTTACAGCCGTGCAGTCCGGCAGCCGGAAACATATTTATTCGGTTATATAACCTAACGCAGATGTCCCCCGCCTTCTAAGGCGGTCGCCTCCTAAGGCGGCGGGTTCCACTTCAAGGTTTCAGTGGGAGTTATAATCTCCCACTGAAACCCTGAGGAGCTAAC
>CABPZV010000138.1 GCA_902462015.1 uncultured Eubacteriales bacterium
CCATTAAAACTGCCGCTTTAATGGCGATCGCCTTTCAGGCGACGGGTTACATTCACCATTCAGTGGGAGATACAATCTCCGACTGGAATGGTTGCCACGCCATTTGACGGGGCGAGCCCTTATTGAATATAATACCATGAAACTGCCAAAATTACAATAGATTACAGAGTTTTTTCCGTACAACCGACAGCATCCGTATATCAACGGAGTGATATACGGATGCTGAAGTATCAGTTCATTTGAATTGATAATTTTGAGCATATTTTTCCTGCAGTAAATGAGAGGAAGAATCCTGCAGCAGCACAGATCATGCCAGACAGGACATCTGAGGGGGAATGGATCATGTCGTATGGAACAATCATTATTGTGCTTGCTGAAATTATTCCGATTATGGCATGAGAAAACTGTGTATACCATTTCTGATATGCCCGGCTGACTATTTTGGATAGAGCAAACAGGCAAATTCCCATGCCCAATGCAAGCGGAAGAAGAACTGGCAGCGAAAAATTCGATATTCCATTTAGCATTTGCTGGTATAATCCGAAAAATATAAGCAATGTAGATGAACTCATACCCGGAATGATAAAGCTAATACCCCATATGACACCGCAGAGAAGAAATCCCCAGACATTCGGTTTAACGGCAAAACCGCCGGTGTATTTAAGAAGCATTAAGATACTGAACAGCAGCACGAAACCAACGGTCATGGATATATATGAAGCCGGCTTTCTTCCCATTTTACCCGCATTAGTCCAAAGCTCTGGAATTGTTCCGGCAATCAGACCGATAAAAATGCATATTAATATCCGGCTGTTTTTTTCCATCAGCCAGCCAGCAAGGCCTGATAAGCCGACAAAACCAAAGCCGACTCCAATCAGAAACGCAAATAGATGTAATCCATTGTCTTTGATTGTTTTTCGTGGGGAAGATAACAAATTGAGCAGAGGTTTGTACATACCGAATGCTGCGCACAATGTTCCGCCGCTGATTCCGGGCATGATCGCTCCGAATCCGACGAATACTCCTTTTATTATCAGCATTACCGATTTTAATATAATTTTTGTGTTCATAATGACTTTTCAGTCCACGCGGACAACCGATTTAAGCTATTCTTGCTTCCGGAAATAAACATTATATCACCTTTCCTGAATACATAATCCGGATTTATGGTTTCAATCAGATTACCGTTGTTTTCTATCGCTATGATATTGATACCGAATTCTCCGCGAAGATTGACGGACAGTACGGTTTTCCCGACTATTCTGTCCGGGATAATCAGCTTTGATATATTAAGTTTCTCACTTAATTGGATGAAATCAAGCATTCTTGATGCTTCGAGGCGGTGCGCAAGCCGGATTGCCATGTCGCGTTCCGGGTAAACAACTTCTGCGCCGAGTTTTTCAAGTATTTCACCGTGCTCGATGCTTGTTGCTTTTGAAATTACCGTCGGAATACCCAGACTTACAAGGTTTAGGGTGGTAAGAATTGATGTGTCCATATGCTCTCCAATGCATACAACTACTGCGTCACAGTTCTGAACACCGGTTTCTGAAAGGGACTTTTTGTCAAGACTTTTGACTACATATGCATTTTCTGTGTACTCCCTAAGTTCTCGCACTTTTTCCTCGTTTCTGTCTATCACGAGCAAATCTGCACCTGCAGAAGCGAGCTCTATTGCCAAAGCGTAGCCAAACCGCCCTAAACCAATAATTCCAAAGATATCTTTTTCTTTTTTTGTTCTGTTAAACATTATAAATATCAACCTTTTAATAAATAATAATTTATGTTGCTTTCGTATGCAGAGAATTACGAAAAAATTGCCGCTGCTATACTAATATGTAGAAATTAGCCTATAGCAATGTTTCCGTCCGGATAACTGGCGCGTTCTCCCTTTGCAAAATACCATAAAGATGCGATTGTCAGAGGTCCAAGCCTTCCGATGTACATAATTATAATTGATAGAAGCTTACTTCCGTCGCATAATCCTGTTGTAATTCCGGTTGAAAGGCCGACCGTTCCAAATGCGCTTGTTATTTCAAATAATGCGTCCATTAAAGAAATGCTAGGCTCCATGATTACCATAAGATATGTACCTGTAATTACAACACTCAATGCAATGAGAGTAATTACTGCCGCTTTTCGGAAAGCATCGGCCGGTACGGCATATCTGAAGCCCTTCTCAGATTTGTTGGTCGCTGCTGATTTAATTCCCTGAATAAGTACAAATAGGGTGCTTGTTTTTATTCCTCCGCCGGTTGACCCAGGAGAAGCGCCGATAAACATTAAAACTGTCAATATAAGCAGGCCGGCATTAGAGAATTTTCCGAGCGGATAGGTAGAAAAGCCGGCTGTCCTGGCAGAAACACTTTGAAAGAATGCGCCGAGCCATGTTACCTCTTCTGTGAGTTTAATCAGGAGAGTGCCGGCAGCAATCAGAAATATACTTACAGTAATTACGGCTTTGGTGTGCATTGAAAACTTACTCCATCGAAATCTCTTTCCGATTATTTCCCTGATTACTAAAAAACCTATTCCTCCGAAAAATATCAGTCCGCAGGTTACAAAATTCAGTATTATATCATCTTGGTAAGGGATTAGATTCTGCAGGCCTCCCAAAATATCAAATCCTGAGTTGTTGAATGCGGCTACAGAGTGAAACAGACTGAGACCGGCGGCGCGAAGCGGCGGGTAATCCCTGATAAATACTGCAAAGCTTAAAACTGCGCCGGTAAGTTCAAAGGCGAGTGTTGTCATAAATACGCTTTTTATAAACCGAACCGTTCCCTTTCCAGAGCCGAGATTCATTGCTTCCCGTATGATATTTCTGCCTTTTAAATTTACTTTTTTTCCTATTGCAAGGATTATTCCGGCTCCGACAGCGGTTACGCCTAAACCCCCGACTTGTATTAGCACGGCGAGAAAAAACTGTCCTAACGGGGTGAAGGTATCCCCGGCATCAACAGCGATTAATCCGGTTACACAGACCGCACTGGTGGAGGTGTACAGAGCGTCTATGTAACGTACTCTTATCCCGTCCTGTATACTGAATGGCATACTGAGCAAAAATGAGCCGAGCAGAATGATAAGAGCAAAACCAAGAGCGATAATTCGGCCGGGTGACTGCTTTTTAATTAGTTTGATCATGTTATGACTATACCTTTCTAATATACTCAAAACTTTGTTATGAAAATGTTAGTATATAATCAGACCTGAGTTTTTTCCGCGTCTTCCTCTATCATACGGTATCCTATTCCCAATTCGTTTTGGATATATGGATTATCACCCGGCTTACTTCCGAATTTTTTCCTGATATTTGCTATATTTACCTGCAGCTTTTTTGTACTGCTATAGTCTGTTCCTCCCCATATTGTCCGGACTATAGTTGCATATGTCATTACTCTGCCGGAATGCTCTGACAGCAGAACAACAATATTATATTCTGTTTGGGTTAGCTTTATTTCCCGACCGTTCACAAATACCCGTCTTCGCTCATAATCAATTGTCAGTCCCCCGGCCTTAAATTTGCCTCCCGGAAGCGCTCCGGAAGCTGTACCGTGACGGCTGCTGCGCAATGTCGCTCGTATACGGGCAATAAGTTCTGCCGTTCCGAAAGGCTTTGTCATGTAGTCGTTTGCGCCAAGATCCAAAGCGGCTACCTTGTCTGTTTCAGCAGTCCTGGCAGACAGAACAATTATGGGGGTGATGAACGTTTTGCGAATGGCTTTAATAAATTCAAGACCGTCCTTATCCGGAAGACCTAAATCTAAAATTACGAGATCGGGATTATACGACATAAAGAGTGAATTCCCGGTTACACAATTTATTGCTGTCATAGTCTGATATCCGTTTGCGCTGAGTAGAGTTTCTAAAAAGCTGCATATATTTATTTCATCTTCGATTACAAGAATTTTAAATTTGTTGTTGCTCATGCCTTTGTATCCTCCGTCTCCAGTGAAAACCATACTTTTGTCTCCTTGCCGGGAATACTTTCTGCGCAGATTTCTCCTCCGTGTGCTTTTACGATAGTGGCACATACGGACAGGCCGATTCCCATGCTGTTCTTATTCCGGTCAACTGCCGCTGTGTTTTTTTCACAGATTCCTGAAAAGAGGTTTTCCTGTTTTCCTCTTGGTATTCCGCAGCCGTTGTCTATGATTTCAAATATGGCACGTTTTTCTTTTGTGTATACACGGAGTATAAGCTCTGTCATTCCTCGGGCGTGATAGACTGCATTTTCCAGGAGATTTATAATGACCTGTTCTATAAGTATTGAATCCATCGGTATAATTATAAAATTTTCCGGAATCTCTACTGTAACGGGTTGACTGGGATAATGCTTTTTAAACTTTACAAGAACTGTGTCTATTAATTCTTCGAGGACAGTGGGTACCTTTTTTACAGATACTTTTTCGCTGTCTATACGTGTGACTGATAAAAGATTTTCAACCATACGGTTTAGCCATTCTGCATCACCGCATACCTCGCTGAGAAGCTTTATCTGCTGTTCTTTGTTTAATGAATCGTAATTCTCTATAATTGTAGAGCAGGAGCCATAAATTGAGGTGAGCGGAGTTCTCAGATCATGGGAAACGGCACGAAGCAGATTAGCGCGTACTTTTTCTTTTTCGTTTTCTGCTCTCATATGCTCCTGTTTTTTTATATTTGTTGTAAGAGTGCTTGTCATCACAGAGACGAAAAGCATGACAATACCCGAAAACAGGTTTTCCGGTAAAGAAAAGTTAAACTCAAAATATGGAAAGGTAAAGGCGTAATTAACTGCAAGCACACTTATTAAGGATGCCGAGATACCGTAAACATATCCGTGTGTTACAAGTGAAACCAAGAATACAGCCATTACAAAAATCATTTGAGCAATTGCTCCGGTTTCGAAAGATTTTTGTAATAATATTACTACTGAGAAAGATGCGATTAGGATCAGAAGTATGAGAGAGGCGTCTTTTAAGTAACTTTTGATTTTCATTGTTTTGTCCCTGCTTTTCTTGTAAAGACTAAAAGGTTCATATGTAAGATAATAATAGTTATTGTTGAGGTGATGTGTTAAGTTATTATAACATAAGTTCTGGGTCAAGCGCAATGATCCGAGTTTTGCATTGCAAAATTGCTGCCCTTGGCAGCGAAACGAAACTTGCACCTTAAAGCTTTAGCTTTAAGGCTATTATACCATAAATTTCTGGACGAACCGCAATGTTTCGAGGTTTTGTTTTGCAAAATCGCTGCCTTTGGCAGCGAAACGAAACTTGCACCTTAAAGCTTTAGCTTTAAGGTTATTATACCACAACAGAAATTAAGATGCGGCAAAGATTATTGGAAAATATGTTATTTTATTTGACTGTTGACAGCGTATCTGTTTTTTGTAATATATAAAAATATATAAATATGATAAAGATTCGAAAAAAACAATTTAAAACATACATAAAAGATATGTATGAATAAAGATGTAAAGGCGGCATCAAAAAAAATAAAAAAAGGCAAAAAAAGTACTTGACAAAGAGGGCGAGGGGTGATATAATAGAAAAGCTGTCGCTGAGGAAGCGGAGCTTGGTCTTTGAAAATTGAACAACAATAAAGACAAGAAGTGTACGAGAAGGAACTCTTGTCAAATCCTAAGAGAACC
>CABPZV010000139.1 GCA_902462015.1 uncultured Eubacteriales bacterium
AAATGGCATAAAAGGATGCAAAAGCTTGAGCGTCTCCGCCAGAACAAAAGAAATAACATTCTGTGCAGTCTCATCACCCGATGACAGGCGCGGCTTTACCAGCTCTATATACCAATCGCAGAAAATATCCCACACAAAATCGTAAAGCTTTGCAAGCGCAACCCCAAGCTCATACCGGTCAATATTTTCCGTGACTTCTGATACAAGTCTTTCAAATATAGTTAGAAGCCATTTATCCTCAAGAGCAAGCTTTGCGGTATCGGGAAGAACTGTTTTTTCGATCGTAAGATTCATAAGCACAAAGCGCGCTGCATTCCAAAGCTTGTTCGCAAAATTGCGCGCAGCTTCAATCTTTTCATCCGAAAAACGCATGTCATTTCCTGGAGAATTTCCGGAAGTAAGTGCAAATCTCAACGCGTCGGCGCCGTACTTATCAACAACCTCCAGCGGATCTATTCCGTTGCCAAGAGATTTAGACATCTTGCGTCCCTGAGCATCCCGTACAAGACCATGAATAAACACATGCGGAAAAGGTATCTGCTTCTTTACATCTCCGGGAAATACCTCGCTCATATTTTCAAGTCCCATGAAAATCATTTTGGATACCCAGAAAGTTATTATATCATATGCTGTAACAAGTACAGATGTAGGATAAAAATAATCAAGTTCGCTTTTATCGTTCGGCCACCCGAGAGTTGAAAACGGCCAAAGAGCCGACGAAAACCAGGTGTCCAGAACATCCTCGTCCTGATGAATATTCTTTCCTCCGCATTTCGGGCATACTGTTATATCCGACTCGGAAACTGTAACCTCCCCACATTCGTCACAATAAAATGCCGGAATTCTATGCCCCCACCAAAGCTGCCTTGAAATACACCAGTCATGTATATTTTCCATCCAGTTGAGATACAGCTTAGAAAAACGTTCGGGAATATAGTCTATACTTCCGTTTTTAACAACCTCGATCGCCGGTTCAGCTAAAGGCTTCATGCGAACAAACCACTGCTTTGAGGCGGTGGGTTCGAGCACGCTTCCGCAGCGGTAGCAATGACCTACTTCATGCGTACACTTCTCTGTCTTCACAAGCGCGCCGCAGGCTTCAAGGTCAGCAACAACCTTTTTCCGCGCTTCATAACACTCAAGCCCTTCATATGCTCCGCAGTTTTCATTAAGCTTAGCATCCGGAGTGAAAATCCACATCATTGGCAGATTATGACGCTGAGCAACCTCAAAATCGTTAGGATCATGACAAGGCGTTATCTTTACACAGCCGGTTCCAAACTCCGGATTCGCATGCTCGTCTCCGATGACAGGAATTTCACGCTCTGCAAGAGGAAGAATAAGAGTTTTTCCGATGTACCTTTTAAAACGCTCATCCTCCGGATTTACAGCAACCGCAGCATCTCCGAACATAGTCTCAGGTCGTGTCGTCGCTACAATAAGATATTCGTCGCTGTCTCTAAATTTATATTTGATATGCCAAAATGCTCCGTCAATTTCCTTATGCTCTACCTCAGCGTCAGATATTGCCGTCTCGCAGCTCGGACACCAGTTTATAATGCGTAGTCCACGGTATATAAGTCCCTTGTTATAAAGGCTTACAAATGTCTTGCGCACAGCGGCAGAAAGATTATCGTCCATTGTAAAGCATTCGCGGCTCCAGTCGCAGGAAGATCCTAACTTCTTAAGCTGCTTTATAATACGATCTCCGTATTTTTCCTTCCATGACCAGACATGCTTTAAGAACTCCTCACGTCCAATATCATAGCGTGAGAGCCCCTTTTCGCGGCGGAGCATCTCCTCAACTTTAATTTGCGTTGCAATTCCGGCATGATCTGTTCCGGGAATCCACATAGTATTATATCCTTGCATACGCTTTGTACGGATGATAATATCCTGCAGAGTATTGTTAAGAGCATGTCCCATATGAAGCTGTCCAGTTACATTTGGGGGCGGAATAACAATATTAAAAGGCGGCCGGCTGCGGTCAGAATCAGGCTTAAAATACCCGTTTTTCTCCCAAAACGAGTACCACTTATCCTCAAATTCCGCAGGAGCGTATGTCTTTGATAACTCTTTTCTCATTGCTACTGTCAGGCTCCTTCTTATCATAATAAAGCAGCGCACAGCGCCGCTTTTACAAAATCTATACAATATCACTAATCAGCATAAAAGGCTGACGGAGACATTCTAAACAAAGTGAAAAATTTCTCTGGAAATCTCAAATATCATAATAACAGATTATTGGATATTATAGCACAGCCGACTTAAAATGTCAACAATTCCATAATATAAATATGTTTAAGCGACGTAACCCTTCTTAAACTTTGCGACAATAAAAGGCAATGCGACACTGTAATATTTTATTAACATAAAATGTTATTAATTGTAATAAAATGTTATTTATAATCCGCTTTTGATTTTGATAAAATATCGATAACACAGCATCAGTCAGGAAAGGACAAATAATTTTATGAGCTACAAAACATATACTGCTCCGGAATATTATAAACATTTTTTATGCAAGTGCGGAAAATGCCGAAACACCTGCTGCGGAGGATGGGGAATTTCGCTAACCATGTCCGAGTATTACCGGCTTATAGGGCTTGACTGCTCCTCAGAGCTTCGTCAAAAGCTTGACTGTGCTTTTTACAGACCTGATAATCCAAGCCCGGAACGTTTTGCGCTCATAAACAGACGGTTTGACGGAAAATGTCCTCTCCAGCGCGAGGACGGTCTGTGCGGCATCCAGAAAGAATGCGGCGAAGACGTCATTTCCTCCGTATGCAGATATTACCCCAGAAGCATTAAAAACACTGCGCCGCCTGAATGCTGCTGTTCAAGCTCCTGCGAGGCTGTAATTGAATTATTGCTGAAAATAAAAACTCCGCTACGATTTGAAAAACTCAGCCTCGAATTTGAAATCCCGGATGATGAGTTTTCAGAAGAACACGCAGAAGAAAAATACAAATATGAAAAGCTTATAAATATGCATTTTGCTCCGGAACTAATAAATAACATTATTGGCAAGAGTACAATTCTTCGCAATACATCCGTCAAAATAATGCAGAACAGAAATATTCCTATTTCAAGCCGTTTCTCACTTCTCCGCCATTTTTTCTCTGAAATAGACCTGATGTTTATGCATGCAGGAAATAATATGCATAATCCTAAAAAAGAAAAAAGTTCTGCGGAATTTTCAGGAAAGCAAAGCCTTAAAAATGTTTGTGACATGTTCTCCGATGAACATTCTGAAACAGTTAATAATTTCACAGCCGGCATAAACGGCGCATTTTCAAAAACTAAAATTAAACGACTGTCCGATACTGCAAAGCTTATCAATTTATTTTCAAAACACAGCCAGAGTATCATGGAATTAGCTGCGTCTGCATTTAAATCGCTTAATGTTTCATTTGATGAAAAAGAAAATCCTGTAATATCTGACGATGTTATAAATAAATATATGCATGCGGAGACGGTATTTAAGGAATACATTGATCCGGAAGAAATTATCTATGAGCAAATTATAGTTAACAATATGTTTTACAGCCGCTTCCCAGTAGGAAACATAACTGAAACAGAACTGCTTCATAATAATCGTCTCTTTGAAAACAGAGCGCGCGGACTTGAAGCGTTATATTATATGTTAAGATTAATCACTCTCAGTGCCGCCCAAGAAGAATACAATAAATCAGCAGAAAAGATGCAGATAATTAATGCGTTTACCGACTGTGCCGCAGGTCTGTTCAGAATGGTCGAGCACACTTCGTTTTTACAAAACTGCCTTTATTTCCTATCCCGTGAAAAACTTTTTGAACAGTAACATAGCTGGCTTTGCTAAACCATATCATGAAAGTTTTATTTTCAGACAAGCTCGCGAATGCGCAGCCGTATGCCGTATTCATTTGCGATTTTTTTACATTTTTCTATTTCCGAGTCCGGAATAGTAGTTCTCACTACGCTGAATAACACCTCCGGAACATATTTTTTTACCTCTCGCGCAAAGGTCAGCATACCGTCAAAAGCCGCCTCTCCAAATTTGCTGTGACATATTTTCTGATAAGTCCCTGCATCTGCGGCATTCAGACTCACAGACACCGTATCAAAAAGTCCTTCAAAAAGCGACGCAACATCGCGCTCCCCGATAAGAGACGCATGGCCGTTGGTATTGAGCCTGATTTTTACATGGCTTTTTTTCCGGATAAACCTACACACCTGCAGCATTACATCAAGCCTGCATGTCGGTTCCCCATAACCGCAGAATACGACTTCCTTATAATCGTCAAGTCTATATTCACTTACAGCAGACAGAATTTCATCAAGCGACGGCTCATGCTCAAGCCAGAGAGAATTTTCACTGTAATATCCGTCCGCAACTGTTCTTACACAAAAATCACAGGCATTTGTACACTTATTTGTAATATTTAGATATAGAGTATTTTCAAATACATAAGCTATTGTCATCTTCGAATCTTTCCCTTCATACAAACGATTGTCTGCCACAGAAGCCGGCTCTGTGTATGTCCCGACTGACTCTAAGCGAAAAGTATCGTGCCATTAGCTGATAACTGGTCTGAGCATACTTTCCACAATCGAATACGCAATCATTCCAAAATCGCCTTGTCAATTCCGAAAAACTCGCAGGCATTATTACATGTAACCGAACACATCTCATCAAAAGACACACCCTTAAGCTCGGCAAGCCGCTCAACTGTCAGACGGACATAACCGGAGTAATTAATCTGTCCTCGAAACGGATGAGGAGCAAGATACGGGCTGTCGGTTTCTGAAAGTATTTTGTCTAAAGGCACTGCGCGGACAACCTCCGCCATTCTGACCGCATTTTTAAAGGTTATCACGCCGGAAAATGAGATATACCAGCCACGCCCAGCCAGCTCTTTTGCCATTTCTGCGCTTCCGCTGAAGCTATGAAACACTCCGCGGACTTCCGGAAATCTGCGAACTATATCCATGCAATCGCCATGAGCTTCCCGGTCGTGAATCTGAACCGGCATATTTAGTTCACTCGCAAGCTTCATTTGAAGCTCAAACCACTTCTTCTGCAAATCTCTGTCTGTATCATAATGATAATCAAGGCCGATTTCTCCGAGTGCACACACTTTCGGATGAGAAAGCTGAACTCTAAGCTTTTCAAATGTATCTGCAGAGTTTTTCTCCGCTTCCTCCAGTTCTTCCGGATGAATTCCGGCCGTCGCATAAAAACGGGGGTGTTTTTCGGCGAGTGAAATCGCGGTATTTCCCGTTTCTGCCGATACTGCTGCATTTATAATACACTTTACACCGTCATCATTTAAAGCACGGGAAATAAGCGTATCACGAAGAGTATTACCGGCTTCATCTTTCATATCAAATTTTGAATCGTCAAAATGCGCATGAGAATCAAATAACATTTTACCACCCTGCGCCGCATTCGCGGCCTCAATAAAAGTTCAATACGGCTCAAAACTCAAGCAAAGGAGTTTTGACACTTGTTTTCAATAAGGGATTTTCCCTGTAAAATAGAGTAGCAACCATTCAACAGGAAATTGTATCTCCAACTGAATAGTGAAATGTAACCTGCCGTCTGAAAGGCAATCGCCATTAAAGC
>CABPZV010000140.1 GCA_902462015.1 uncultured Eubacteriales bacterium
AATATGCAAGACTTTATAACCGTCTGCCGCATAACAATGACTTTAAATTTAAATTAATAATGAGGTTTTTCAGTGGGTAATATTTTTGATATTTTTAAAAAGCTTGAAGCAGAAAGAAAAGATAGCAGCTCTGCTCCGATTACATACATTATAGCAGGACTGGGAAATCCCGGGGATAAATATCACTATACGCATCATAATATGGGATTTCTTGCTCTTGACTGTATTGAGCAAAAGCTTGGAGTCAAAACAGACAGGCTTAAATTTAAATCACTCTGTACCGACACAAGAGCAGCAGGAAAGCACATTTTGTTAATTCGTCCTCAAACCTTCATGAACAATTCGGGTGAAGCAGTATCGGAAGCGGCAAAATTCTACAAAATACCTTCGGAGAATATAATTGTAATTCATGACGATATATCAATTCCGGTCGGGAAGATGCGTATAAAACGGAAGGGAAGTGACGGCGGACAAAAGGGTATCCGAAGCATAATAAACTGCCTCGGAACAGAAGATTTTGTCCGAATAAAGATAGGTGCCGGCTCTCCCCCCCAAGGTATAAGCATTGTGGACTGGGTTTTGATGGATATTTCAAAATCCGATCAGCAGCTTGTTTTCGACTGCCTTATGAATGTGCTTCCTGCCATAGAATTGATTTTATCAGGAAAAACCGAACAGGCTATGAATCAGTATAACTGAATGAAGATGTTCCACGGCCTCTATAGGAGACGGGGAACATCTTCATTTTTAGGCAGCGGTGCAATTCGCCGCCGAAATGTCCCGTGACGGTTTTTCAGCCCTTATCGAATTGTATTTTTATGATAAAGAGCTGTAATTCATAATCACATTTCCCTGAGCTTAAATCCGAGCTCTTTTTCCACCGCGCGTAAAATTTTATCTACAGTCTTATCAGCCTCATCGTCCGTCAGAGTATGGTCTGCGGAACGGAGAGAAACATTAAAGGCAAGACTCTTTTTACCTGCTCCAAGCTTTTCTCCGCGAAATACATCGAATAAGTCGATTTTTTCAACAAGTTTTCCTCCTGCACGACAGATAACTTCTTCAACTGTTCCGGCCTCAGTGTCTGCGTTACACAGAAATGCAAAATCACGCGAAATTGCTGGATAACGCGGTATCTGCTTGTACGTACGGTCAAAGCAGGCAATCGAGGCAAGCTTTTCCGTGTCTATTACTGCTGCGTAAACCGGTCTGTCAAAACCGTAATTCTGAGCAGTCAAAGGATGAAGCTCTCCGAAAACAGCAGCTCTGCTCTTATCCGAAAGACGTATCTCCGCACATCGTCCTGGATGATACGTCGGGTCGTCTGACTTCGTCTTGGTACTATAGTTCAAAACTCCTGCGTCGTCAAGGATTGTCTCAATAATTCCTTTCATCGTATAGAAGTCTCCGCCGTAAAAAGCAATAGCTGTCTGAAGCCGCTCTGACGGCTGAAGTGATTTATCCTCTCCGGGCAGATAGACAGATGCGGTTTCATAGAGCGCCGTATCTTCTGCATGACTGTTATTGTTTCTCGAAAGCGATTCAAGAACAGAAGGCAGGATAACTGTTCGCATAACGCTTGTATCTTCGCCGAGAGGATTGCGGATTACGACCGAATTTCTTCGTGGGTCGTCGTCTGACATACGGATTTTATCATAATATTTTGGGCTTATAAATGAAAAGTTGCAGGTTTCCCAGCATCCAAGCGAACATAGAAGATTATTCAGACGCAGAGAATATGCCTTTCTCGGAGTATATTCACCTGTTTTAACTCCTGAACGAAAGCTTGTGGATTTTATTTCATTATATCCCCATATTCTTATAATCTCTTCGGCAATATCATTCATACATCTTACGTCGTCGCGCCACGACGGAACATAGATGATTCCGCCCTCAACCCTGAAGAGAAGGCCGCGGAGAATAGATATCATCCTGTCCTCCGGGATATTTGTTCCAAGAAAATGGTTGATTCTGTCCGGTTCAAATTTTACAGTTGCCTCCGTCTTTTCACTGACGCGAGCATCAATTATACCGTCGACAACCTCACCAGCTCCCAGCATCTCAGCAAGCTCACATGCCCTTTCAATGGCAACGCGCGTCATTTCGCTGTCAAGTCCTTTTTCAAAACGTCCGGAGCTTTCGGTCCTCATTCCGAGCGCACGGGAAGTAATACGAACCGAGCTTCCCATAAAGTTTGCCGATTCAAAGACAACAACGGATGTAGTGTCTTTGATTTCACTGTTAGCGCCGCCCATAACTCCTGCAAGGGCAACCGGCTTCTTTTCATCTGCTATAACAAGCATACCTGCGTTTAGGGTATGATCTATATCATCAAGAGAACGGAATTTTTCTCCCTCAGCTGCCTCACGGACAACAATGGCATTTCCGTCAAGACATGCATAATCAAAAGCATGCATTGGCTGACCGTATTCGAGCATTACATAGTTTGTTATGTCAACAATATTATTTATCGGACGGACTCCTGCAGCGCGAAGTCTCATACGCATCCAGAGAGGAGATGGGGAAATTTTTACGTTCTTTAAAATTCTGGCGGTATAACGAGGACAGAGCGTGCTGTTTTTAACAGTTACAGACAGATATTTCTGAATACTGTCATTTTTATCTTCAGCGCGAAGAACAGGAGTATGATATTTTGCTGTTCTTTCAAATGAAGCGGCGGTTTCACGTGCCATTCCGATAACAGAAAGGCAGTCCGGCCTGTTTGGTGTAATCTCAAATTCCACCACATTGTCCGCAATTTGCAAAACCTCTTTAATATCATCACCGGGCTTATATTCGCCAAGAGTCGGATCGTCATTTAGTATAAGAATACCGTCTTCAATCGCATACGGCATATCGTGAAGAGTCAGTCCAAGCTCTGCGACAGAACAGAACATTCCGTCAGAAGCAGCTCCGCGTAGCTTCCCGGATTTTATGGAAACGCCGCCGGCAACCTTCGCAGGCGCTTTTGCAACCGGGACATAAGCGCCGGCATATACGTTTGTAGCCGCAGTTACTATCTGGCGCGGTTTTTCCTCACCGACGTCGACAGAACAAATGACAAGCCGGTCTGCGTCAGGATGCCGCTCGACTGATAGAATCTTTCCGACACAAACATTTTCAATGTCACCGCCCTGCACGCTCCAACCTTCTACCTTTGAGCCTGTATCGGTCATACGGTCACAATAGTTTTTAATATCGATGTCTGTAACATCGACAAATTCATTAAGCCATGAAATCGGCAAATTCATTATTAAGTTCCCCCTTCTTTTCAGAATTGACGCAGGAAGCGCAGATCATTTTCATATAGCAAGCGCATATCGTCTATTGAATATTTCTTCATTGCAATTCTCTCGATACCCATTCCAAACGCAAAACCGGAATATACATCGGGATCTATTCCGGAACAGCGCAGAACGTTTGGATGAACCATTCCCGCGCCGAGTATCTCAATCCATCCTTCGCCTTTGCATACCTTACATCCTTTGCCGCCGCACATAAAGCAGGAAATATCAATTTCGGCGGAGGGTTCTGTAAACGGAAAGTGATGCGGACGGAATCTTATTTTTGTATCATTGCCAAACATTCTCCGTGCAAAAGTTTCAAGAGTTCCCTTAAGATCTCCCATAGTTATGTCTTTATCAACGACAAGTCCCTCAAGCTGATGAAACATCGGAGAATGTGTTGCGTCGACCGCGTCCGAACGGTAAACTCTGCCGGGAGACACAACACGAATCGGAGGCTTGCCCGCCCGCTCCATTGCGTGAACCTGAACTGAAGACGTTTGTGAGCGCAGCAAAATATTGTCTGTTATATAAAAAGTGTCCTGTGCATCACGGGCAGGATGATTTTCAGGAGTATTAAGCGCCTGAAAGTTATAATAATCTGTCTCTACCTCAGGGCCGTCTTCGATGTCAAATCCCATAGAGCGGAAAATGCTGCACATCTCATCTTCGACCTGAGCAAGAGGATGACGGTGTCCAAGATTAAAACGTTTTGCTGGCATTGTAACGTCAATTTTTTCGCTTTCAAGCCTGCGCTGCAAAAGCTCGGCCGAGAGTTTTTCCTTTTTGTCTGCAATCATTTTTTCGACAGCTTCACGAATTTCGTTTGCAATCTGACCGACCGCAGGCCTTTCCTCAGGAGACAGCGCACCCATACCGCGGAGTACGGCTGTTAGCTCTCCTTTCTTTCCGAGAAATTTTACCCGAAGCTGTTCAAGCTTTTCTGTACTGTCCGCAGCGTCCAGCTGCTCTAAGGCAGCTGTTCGAATCTGTTTCAGCTTCTCCTTCATTTATAAAATCCTTCCTTTCCTATCTGTGAGTTTACATATATAAACCCGAATTTAAATAAACTTTCTTTATGTGGAACGGGCGATATCCTGAAATAAAAAACTCCGTCCTATTAATCAAAAAGGACGGAGGACTTTACCTTCGCGTTACCACCTTAATTTTTGCCGTGTGATTGCACAGACAAACGCTCGACGGTTTTATAACGGAAACCACCCGTATTCGGCTACCGAAAATTCTTCACCGTATATGCTCCGCGGAGAAATGAAATACCGCATGCCGCAGACGGCTTCCAGCCAATGACCGCCACTCTCTGAACGACATAAATGCAATAACCTAACCGCATCTCTGCATTTGAAATATAATACTGTATAATAGTATATCACATTTTTATAAAAATTCAAGTGTTTTTTTATATTTAGCGTTGTCTTTTGAATATAGAGCTGCTGCAATTCAGAGATTTTGAAAATGCCCAATGGAAGGCTTTGACTCGTATTCAATTTAAACCTTTATATGCTGAAACAAATAATTTTGAAATTATTTTTCAAACCCATTGACAAAAAGTGTATCATATGATACACTTTTTGTCAATGGGAGAAAATTTATGTTTTGTCTATTAGTCTGAAAATTATCAATACTTTTTGTGCAGCCTTAGTGGCAGCAGAATGGAAATCCGCATGCAAAGTAAAATTTCAAAAGAATATTTGTCAATTGCGTCAAAAATATTTCTGTTTGATGGAATATCAGAAGGCGAGAAACTAAAAAATATATATGAGTGCAGTCCATGTTTGCGATTATTTAAAACCGGAGAGCTAATATGTTCTCCCGGGGAATATACCAAAGGTTTGCAGATTATCGTCTCAGGAAAAGCAATTGTTACCGGAGAATTTGAAGAAAACAGTACTATTCTTAGGATGCTTGCAAAGGGTGATGTATTTGGCGCCGCCGCGCTTTTTTGCTCTGAAAGCTCAGAGTACATCTCTTATATTAGAGCCAAGGGAAAGACAGCTGTCTTATTGCTCGGCGCGGAAAAAATCGAACAGTTGATTACCGGTAATTCTAAGCTCGCTGAAAATTATATAAAATTTCTCTCCGGCAGAATACGTTTTCTCAACAAAAGAATTTCCGTTGTTACAGCCGGTACGGCAGAGCAAAGACTTTCATGTATATTGCTTGAAATGCCGCGTGATTCCGACGGCTGCCTGATAGTTCCGGCAATGACACAGCTTGCCGCTTCGTTGAATTTGGGAAGGGCGTCTGTTTACAGAGCTCTGCAGACACTTGAAAGCTCAGGTTTTATCAAACGAAATGAAAAC
>CABPZV010000141.1 GCA_902462015.1 uncultured Eubacteriales bacterium
AACCGCAAATTGCATCCACCAGCCGTCACCTCTCGCAAGGAGCGGCAGATCTTATCTCAGTATGCTGGGACGATGAAAACCTTAGCCTGACAGGCAGCTCAAAAGTTGTAAAGAATGACGATTATCAGATTTTCATTTATGTTCCGGACGGCTATAAACCGACCGTTGGACAGGTTATTGATAACATTCTTACCCTTAAACCGGATAACAGTGAAAATAAAGTAGTAGACTGGAAAGTTTCTTTTACAAAAAACACCTGAAAACCATGTCCTAACAAATTATTGAATAATTTAAGACCACCGACAAAATGGTGGTCTTAAATTTAAGCATGGAATGTATCTGATAACAAAAAAACTTCTTACTATCTATTATTTCAAATGGGCAATAATTCTAATTATACTTCTAATGCTCTACATATAAATCATCAAATATAAATTTATCATAAATAACTATTTTTCGTATTGCCATGGAACATACGGAAGTATTCCATATGTAATTTCGTCAGCATAATGTACCTCGGTATGCAGCATAGAACGATAGTCTGCCGATGTTGCACTCAGACAAGGACATTCACTGCATTCACTGCATGTTGTAAGTCCTTTGCTCTTTAAACACAACTTAGCTCTGCAAGGGTCGTTTCTGCAATAACATGAATCACTGTAACACCCTCCGCAGCGCATACTCCAATCACCGTTATCCCATATTTTGTTCAGGTACACCTCCATAGAAATTCTCTGCTCATCTGTCATACCGACGTAATGTACACATAAATCACATCGCTGTCCACATTTTGAATAAACAGCATTTTCACTTGAAAAACGTTTTCGGTTGGGTTTTTTCTTTATTTGTATCAGTTCCTTGACCTCTTCAAACTGTTCTAAAGTAAATATATCGATAAACATCCATTTGCCATCATGATATGTTCTCGAATTTTCATATATATCACAAATATACTTTGAAAATACATTTTTTTGCTTTTCAAAGCATTCACGTTCTTTTCTTCCAAAAATTATTAAAAAAGTGTATCTGTCATCATGTATATAGACAGTAAGCACAGTTTTTTTACCCTGTTTAAACTTTAATTCGTCCTTGCTATCTCCGATTTCATCAAGACAATATTTCCCACGCATATATACCATAATTTCATGACTTAATATATCAAGATTGCACATTATACTCTCCAACAAAAATTATAATTAAAAAAGGATTTACAAAAATGATCTACACCGTAACTTTCAATCCGGCATTAGATTACGTAATTCACATAGACCGGCTGAAGCAAGGAGAAATCAACCGTTTTTCAGATGCGAATATCTTTTGCGGCGGAAAAGGAATTAATGTTTCATTAGTACTTAAGGAACTAAAACAGGAATCATGCGCTCTCGGATTCACTGCAGGATTCACCGGAAATGAAATCGAAAAAAGACTTACTCAAAAAGGAATACAGCACAATTTTATTCATTTAGACAACGGTCTTTCAAGAATAAATATTAAAATTAAATCCGATAAAGAAACAGAATTAAACGGACAGGGATCGCATATTCCCGATGCTGCGGTTGACAAGCTTATTAGACAGCTTGACCGGCTCTCAGGCGGCGATTATCTTATTTTATCAGGCTCAATTCCAAGTACTCTTCCAAGTAACATATATGAGAAAATTCTATCCGGTCTTGAAGGCAGAAATATAATTACTGTTGTCGACGCTGCAGGAGACTTGCTTACCAATACTCTAAAATACAGGCCGTTTTTAATAAAACCAAATCTGTTCGAGCTAAGCGAAATTATAGGAAAGAAGCTAATCAATACAGAACAGATAGCAGAAGCCGCAGCAAAACTGCAGAACCGCGGAGCGCGAAATGTTCTTGTTTCAATGGGTGAAGACGGAGCCGTGCTTGCAGATGAAAACGGACAGATTCTTCACTGCAAGGCAGTATCAGGAAAGGTAAAAAATTCTGTAGGTGCAGGAGATTCAATGGTAGCCGGCTTTGTATCAGGGTATATATCATCAGAAAATTATGAATATGCTTTAAAGCTCGGATCCGCTGCAGGCAGTGCAACTGCATTTTCGGAAGAACTTGCCGACAAAGCAAAGATCGATGAACTATTTAGCCTGATTTCAATTAAAAAACTATAACAAAATGAAAGTTCATCATCGTAAATTACGAAAAACATCTCAATTTAATTATTTTAATTCAAATAAGCTGTCTGCTCTAATCTTCAATAAATTTCGCGTTGGCGTAGATTTTCTCCATTCTCTCATCCGGAAATCTTTCATCTAAAACTTCCTCAATAAAATTTGATGCCGGTTCACCGCTTTGTCGTTCGGACCAGCGAAGAGACGCTCCGAGTGAAACAATCGAGTTGACTAATAAAAAGACGGCAAGACACCACGTCATAATTTTACCGGCTTTATTAGGGATTCTCAAAATCCATTTTGAAAGACGTGGAAATATATTTTTTATCCAAAAAACTCCGAGTATACCCCAAAAAACAGAGTACAGCAAACAGATTCTGCCATTTATATTAAACGGTAAGCTGCTGTAATCCCATGAACGAGTACCAAAAAATGTCTCCTGCCACCATGAACAGGCATATTCGACAACCGAACCAATTACAAACGCGCCTGCAAACGAATATACCGATGACCTATTGCGGTATCTATATAACGTAGCAGACAGACAAACCGCACCTATGCCGTATAATAAATTAAACGGTCCCCATACGAGCCCGCTGCGGCTCTCTATGTACCCATTTTGAAATAGACACCACAAAAGCTCAATTACAACACCTATAAAGCTCCCTGCAAAACAAATTAAAAAAAGTTTATAAAAATTAATTCCGCTGGCAAAATGAAGCATTTTTTTCTCTTCAAAGTCTATTGCCGCATTTGCCGGTGCCGGTGGTAAAAGCTTTCTGCGCTTTATGCTTTTGACGGTATCCTTCAAACGGACTTCAAGCTCATCGGACGCCGATGAAGTACGCTGAAAAAGATGTAAAAACTGAGCCGAGGATTTCTTCAAAGACTTTATTTCTTCCTTAACCTCATCATATAGCCCTGAATCCTTCTCTGACTTCATGGCAGCTTCTTCCGCAAGGCGGTCATAATAACTTTTGAGTCTTTCTTTTGTATGCTGTTCAGCTTCGGCAAGATCCCCATAGAGCTGATCAAATCTTTCCGCCATATACTAAACACACCTTTCCAACATATATTAACGTAAACATCATAAATACTTCACAAGGGGCTGTCGCAGCAAGGCAGCCCCTTATGTCTATTATTTGCAAATAAAGTTATCATCGCTGTCAAACCGTTTACGGTTTAACAGTTTACTTTTTACGAAACACCACGCATTTTCCTTCCCGATTATTTAAAGCAATTCTTTATCGTCATATTGTAATACGGAGCAACATCCTTTTCGGCATGAAGCAGCTTATAGCGTTCAAGATACAGCTCTGACGCGTGATTAATCGCTTCATGAGTTCCCATACTTTCTGTCATTCCGTCGGAAGAAACTGCCGAAACCTTGTAAATTACAACCTCATGCTTTGAAAAATCGAGATTATTATCAGTAAATTCGGGAGTTGTCAGCCCTTCTGCAATAACATCATAAACCGGTGTCTGATCGCATGCACGGTATACCTTGTAGGTAACTCCCGCCTCAGGAGACGGCGTCCATGTCAGATGAAGCGAATCGCGGTCTATCACAAGATTTGCAGGACGCGTAAGATTTGCTTTTCCCGGAATGTTTTCGAGAAGATATGTTCTTCCAGGTTCGGTCTCAAAGCTGATGAAATCAAGTCCATCTGACGCTGCAGAAACAACTGCTTCTCCGTCAGATGTAACCTTTGCAAGCGAAACGTTTCCGGATTTAATCTTCACAAGTCCGCCCACGCGCGATGTTACCCGAATCATAAACGGAGTTCCGGACTTCCATTCCGCGTCAACCACAAAATTTCCTCTTGCAACCAGACCTGAGAAACGTCCGTCCGACCATTCGTCCGGCAGACACGGGCAAATCGAAATATAACCCTCATGGCTTTGCATGAGCATTTCCGCTATACCGGAAGTTCCGCCAAAGTTTCCGTCAATCTGAAATGGCGGATGCGCGTCAAACAAATTCGGGTATGTGCGCTCTCCAATGAGGAACCGCAGACACTTGTAACAATCATCGCCCTCTCCAGTCCTTGCCCATGCATTGACTCTCTGTGCAATTGACCATCCTGTCTGAAGATGTCCGTCGCTGCGGTATTTCAGTGAGACAGCCGCGGCATCCTGCCAAACCGGTGTTTCTGAAGTAACCGTATTTCCCGGATAAACCGCCATCATATGTGAAATATGCTTGTGCCACCATTCGCCGATTTCTCCGTAAAGATTTTCTTCCGCAAACTCTTTAATTTGACCTGACCATCCGATACGGATCGGAGAGTAATGGTCTATCTGCTCACGCTGGATTTTCTCTGCCTGTCCGTCCCTGCCGAGCAAATCCGCAGCCTTAAGAAAATCCTTTCCGTTTTCGTAAATAAGCTCCTGATCATAAGCACATCCGACAGTGACATAATAGCAGGCCCCGCCTACCCATGCTCCGTTAAGAACCTGTTCCGGAGATACTGAAGGAGAAATCAAATATTCGTCTCCGTACTTTCTCACAGCCTTAGTCGAAAATTTGCTGACTTCTTTAAGCGCCGGATATGTATATCTTTCAAGAATTTCTCTGTCGCGTGTAAAATCATAATACTCCCACAGCAATTTAGAAGCAAGTCCGCCGTTTCCGGGACCTCCGCAACGGTCGGGCGGCGTAACCTCAAGCGGCCAGTTGTTCGTTCCGATGGCAAAGCCGCACTCTCCTTCGCCTTCAACATACTGCGCGGGATTATTTTCCTTTACAAATTCGCTTGCATATTTCTGACACTGAGGCATAATAGCTTCAAACAAATCCGCATATGGCTTAAACATTTCCGCCATATTAGTTGTAAATGCAGGCCAGTAATTCATCTGAACATTGATATTAAACCAATATCCTGCACCCCACGGCGAACGCTCATGGGCATTCCAGATTCCCTGTAAATTCGCAGGAAGACCGCCGGGACGTGAAGAAGAGATGAGCAGATACCTTCCGAACTGAAAATAAAGCATTTCAAGATACGGGATTTTCTCTCCCTTTGAATAGCGTTTGATAAGTTCCGGCGTTTCATCTTCCGGCATATCACATTCAAGCTCAAACTCTGTACGAGCAAATATACTGCGGTAATCAGCAATATGCCGTTCTTTAAGCTTATCATATCCAAGCGCTTCCGCGGCTTTCAGATATGCTTCGGTTCTTGGGCGTACATCCTCATATTCAAGCTTTTTCAGGTTGTCCTGTTCAAGGAATATTTTTGAAGAAAGCTTGTAGTTTGTATCTGTACAGAAATAAACAACAGCATAAGATGCATTCTCAACACGGATTTTTCCGTCAAAGCTTGAAATAGTTCCGTCGCTTTCAACGCTTGTGCTTATCGCATACTGCAGTCTGTAGCAATTCATTTGTCCGTAAATAATT
>CABPZV010000142.1 GCA_902462015.1 uncultured Eubacteriales bacterium
GATTGAGGTGGCAGACATGAAAATCGCTTTCTATTGTAGAGTGGACGGACAGGGCTCCGGCTTTGTCCTACCCGAAGAAGCTGACAAGCTCCGCGAGTTTTTCGCCGCGCATCAGGATAAGCCTGCGCTTGAAAATCCATCAGGCGTAAGCTAAAAATTTTTGTCGTGTGCTTGACATACGGGTGCCGAAGATCGTGGAAGCGTATCTGCTTGCACTGCGCCCGTTCCAGCACCTTTCGCATCTTACGGTAAACACTCTGCGGATCAATCGGTTCGCCGTCTTTGACAGGCGACGGGAATATCCACTCCGAATCTGTATTGGCTTTATGCTCCCTCAGCACATTTACCACTGACATCGGCAGAATGATAGTGCGGTCGGAGCTTTTTGTTTTCGGACTTGATATGTGCAAGCCGCCTGCCACATGATAAACCTGTCGCTGAATATGCAGTTCGCCTGTTTTGAAATTCAGATCGCTCCATTTCAGAGCGCTGATTTCCCCTCTGCGCATTCCCGTTGCCAATTCGAGAAGCGCTAATTCGTAGAAATCATTTTCCTTTGCCTGTATCAGAAATCTCTGCATTTCCTCATGGGTAAGCACTTTCATCTCTCCCGCTTTCTTCGGCGGCAGTTTACACCCGATTGCAGGATTTGCATAAATCAGACCTTCATTTACCGCCTTTTCCAATGCGGTACGGCAGGTGGTGTGGCAGGAACGCACCATGCGGTCGGACAATCCCGCGCCGTACAGTTCGACCTTTGTAAGCCGTCCGTTCTTTTTAAGATAGGCATAGAATTGCTGAAGATCGCTTTGCTGTAATTTATTTAACGGTATTTTACCGAGTTTCGGAATAATATGCTTGTAAATCCGCTGTTCGTAACAAAGCTGAATTGTAATGCGAAGAGACGGCTTTGAATAGGTTTTGTACCATAAGTCAATCCAATCGCCGAACGGCATATCCGAGCGCGCCTTTCCGCTGACAATACCGCATTCGGTTTTCAGCTTGTCCAGCTTTTCCAAGCACTCCGATTTAGATTTAGCTGTTACGTTTTTTGTCTTTGTCAGTCCGTTTTCATCGTAGGCAACTACAATGCGTCCTTCCCATCTGCCGTCTTTTCTTTTTCTTAATGTTCCTTCTCCGTTTTTTCGTTTTCTTGCCACGGTTTAAGCTCCTTTCCGAATAATTCTTCCATAAATCCGCCGACAACAGCCGAGGCATTCTTCTGCATATCGGTTGTGACATGAGTATAAGTGTCAAGCGTGAAGCTGGCATTCGTATGCCCAAGAATTCCTGACAGTGTTTTTGCATCCACACCGCTGGTCAGCGCATGGGTTGCGAAGGTGTGCCGAAGATCATGAAACCGTATGTCCGGCAGTCCTGCTCCTTTAAGAATTACTTTGAGCCTATGGTAAACAGAGCTGAGTGCGAGCGGTTTTTCCGGTGTCAGCAGACTCGGAAAGATCCACTCGGTAACTGCCGTCTTGCGCCGTTCTTTAAGAAGATGAAGCGTACTGGGCGGCAGCAGGATGCTTCGGATTCCTTTCTCGGTTTTTGTTTCGCCTGCTTCCAGTCCGCCTCCGCGCACTGCCCGTACTGACCGCCGTATTTTCAGCCTGCCTGCAGTTTCATCAAAATCGATCCATTTCAGACCGCAGATTTCTCCGAGACGCAGTCCTGTAGTAATCTCCGTGTAGAAGAAGTCATACCACATCGGTTCTTCCAGAATGGCATCCATGAATATATTCAGCTGTTCCTCGTTTAGTATTTTTTTAGGCGGATAGTTACATTTCGGAACCGTTGTACCGCATGTCGGATTTTTAGAAATTAACCTCGCCCGTACCGCCGCGTCCATGATTTCGTGGAGCAGCATATGAATACGACGTATCATAGAGTCAGAGAGCAATTTTTCCTCACCGTGCACACGGTTTCGGCTCTTTTTATTTTTCAGAGCGTTATAGAATTTCTACACATCATTACGCGTGACGGAGCGTATTTGCTTTTCGCCTAACGCAGGACTGATATGGTTTTTAATATCAGATCGGGAACCGTTCAGCGTGCTCGGTCGAAGAGTCGGTACGGCATACTCATCTATCCAGCGGTTCATCCATTCGTTTAATGTCATATTGCCGTTTTCGGAAAGCTCCGCACCGTGGTATTCATTGATCGCTGTATGAAGCTTCGGCATCAGTTCTTTCTGTGTTTTTGCGAATACAGATTTGAATATCGGCGAGCCGTTTTCTTTATGCCCGATCACAATGCGCCCTTCCCAGCGACCGTCTTTGCGTTTCCGCACCATGCCGTCTCCCGACGGACGTTTATTTGCCATCTTAATCACCTCTTTTCAGCAACACAACATACCACAATATTTTTTAAATATCCAGCGACAATAAAAAGTTTATCAAAGAATTTAACTCATTCATTGTAATATCCTGTGATAATATCTTTGAGATTTACTTTTCCTCTGGTTCGGCGCACGTTGTTGATTGCTTCCCTGCGCATATCCTCAACCTCTTCATCGCTGATATCCGAAAGCGTTGCAATCATTCTCATTACCATTTCAAGCTGAACTGCATAACGAAACAGTCCTTTTGAAATTGATCTTGCATTGTCCTCGCTCATGTCCGCCACTGCTCTCGCCAGCCTATCCGAGAGAGCGGGAGCATTTTCTTTCAGCAGTTCATCGGCAACTAAGCGCTCAACCGCCTCAGAATAAAATTCATTACGGGATTTATACCCGTGTTCCTTAATCATTTTGTCAGCCTTTTTCACGGTATCCTTATCAAGATAAAGGCTGATTCTCTGTTTGTTTTCCGAATCCATAAATACCTCCGAATTTTGCAATACACCAAATATGTGTTACCTTAAATACTGCGTATTTCAGCCGTTAACATGCTTTTTCATCTTCACGCAACCCATAATTTTACACCAAACCGAATTTAGCGACCTACCTTACGGCATCCGTTTTGAGTTCTTTTAAATGCCTCACAAAGCCCTAAACACCGCCGTTTCGGTCGGCATTGCCGTCCGATGTGATGCGCAAAGGGGGGCAGTGCAACCCCTTTGCTTTCTCCTGCTTAAAAATCGACCCTATAAATCCTGCGCCTTTTCTTTTATACAGCCTTTTGATTTTCCTGTCGATCATACCGTTCTGATTTTCTGATTGCTTTTTCGCGTGCCTGCTGAAAGACTGCTATTTGTAACTGCTGTTCAAAATACAACTTCTTTGCCTGCTCAATAGGCAGAATTGTATAAAGCAAATTGCCGTTGCGTTTCATTCCGCTTGATGTTCGGATTTTGGTCGGCTCAGTCCGTATCAACTGCTTTGCTTCAAGACTTTTCACATACTTGCTAACTGTGTTGCGTGACATCTTCAATGCATCGCCGATGCTTCTGAAACTCGGATGGCACTGAAATGTTTTTCTGTTCTCACGGTGAAGCAGATACGCATAAACAGCTATCTCTCCGCAGGAAAGATTCAGACAAAATATTTCATTCGGCAAAGGAAAATAGTTTTTAATTGCGTCACGCTTTGTATAACAGTTGTATTTCAAATCTTATCTCCTGCCTTTTCTTCTACCCATTGTCTGAACTTTTCTTTGGGTACAATGAGCCGTGAACCTATTCGCAATGACGGGAACGCTTCCTCATGCATCAGCTCATAACTACTTGAGATAGAGATTCCAAGCAGATCTGCCACCGTTTCCGCATTGAGAAACAACGGCAGTTCATCATAGTTTGTGTAGATTGATTTTTTCATAGTGTGTTCCTTTCATTGTTTTTATCGAACTTTAGAATTTATTTCTGCATTTTCATTGCAGTCATCGTATCCCTTCTTTCTCTTTGATTTGTGCTTTGATAAAAATCCCCTCACTTTCCATGCCGATTCAAAGGACGGTTGAGCCAAAAATTTTCCCTTTCACTTTCCATGCCGAAAAAACAGCTCCCTTACAACCAAAAAATATTCCCTCACTTTCTAAGCCGAAAAAACGGCTCGCTGATAACCAAAAAAAAATATCCCCTCACTTATACAAAGGAAAAAATCACACAGTTGATAACCCAAAATTTTGATTGTTTACAAAATATTTACTTTTCGGTATGCAGAGCAAAATAAAAAAAGACCTTAATTTACATTTCATCACGGAAAAAAGCGGACAGATGTTCGCTTAGAGAAGTGTTCCGTGCCTGAATATGTAATTAAGATCTTTGCGATTTTAATAAATATGTTTTGCTGTACTGTGACAGTTGATTTAAGTAGGCACTTTATCTGCTTACTAAAAAACTTATACAAAAAGCAAAGCTGAACTGAATTATCAGCCCAGCTTCACTAAATTCAATTTTCTTTGTTTACTGCTGCGCAAATTTTAATCCGCGCAAAAGTCAAATTCCACAAAATCTCCAACGGCGTTCGCTGTTGACTTTTAGGTTGAACAGTGATATACTTTTTTTGCTTGAGGGCATAATATTTTAAATTTGAAACATTGTTTCTGTGTGTTTATTTTTGTTTATGCAAGTGAACATCTGTAAATACCCGAAAACAAAGAATTGAATTTAATCTATGTTGTCCGACATTTCCTATCTCTGTGCACAGGGGTAGTGTTTTTTGTCGGATAAAATTATGCCTTTTAGTAAATTATTTACTGAAAGGATTTTTTATTATGAAACAAAATGATTTGATGTTTATTCAAAGTCAGATCAGCTACGAGTTTAATAATTTAGACTTGTTGCAGCAGGCATTTACAAGGCGTTCTTATTCAGAAGAAAACGGAGGAGAAAACAACGAGGTATTAGAATTTATCGGCGATAAGGTATTAGATTTTTTCGTTGTTAAGCTTTTAATCACTCAAAACAGTAATTCGACAGGACTGTATAAAAAGTTTGATCCTAAACTCAAAAGCAGTTGGTCTTATGAACTCGAAAAAAAGTCGTTTCCCGAAGAAAACTTACTTTTATCAAACTGTTCGGAAGCAGAACTTACTGAAATCAAAAAGCTATTGGTGCAAAAGAAAACATTGGCAAACCGTATTGACGATCTTGGCCTAGCAGATTATCTGTTAATGGGGCACGGAGATATCCTTCAAAACATAGGAGAAGAAAACTCCGTAAAAGAAGATTTGTTTGAAGCAATTCTTGGCGCGATTGCGATCGACAGCAACTGGAATACGGAAGATTTGCAAAACGCAGTTGAGATAATGTTAGCACCCGAAACAATTCTCGCCGAGAGCGATGAAGAGGATTATGTTTCTCTTATTCAAGAATGGTCGTACAACAAAACGAATGGTATACCGTTATACCATTTTGATGAGCGCAGTTATTCAATTACTTGGTATACATCTTTTGATGGTATTTCACAACAACCCAAAAGTCTTAATGATCAAGAAATTCATAAAACAAAATGGCATTGCCTTTTAAAGCTATCTGACGATCTGCCTGTTTTCAGAGGATTTGGTCAATCACAGCC
>CABPZV010000143.1 GCA_902462015.1 uncultured Eubacteriales bacterium
CGTACGAAAACTACTACGATTACAGTGAAAAGCTCTCCTCTATTCCCAATCACCGTATACTGGCTATCAACCGCGCGGAAAAGGAGGAGTACATACGTGTTTCGGTTACAGTTGAACCTTCGCTGATTCTGAATTTTCTTGCAGGCGAGATTCTTGGCTCACCCGAAAGTCCTGCATATAGCCATGTAATCTCAGCAATTACAGACAGTTATGAACGGTTGATCGCCCCCTCCATCGAGCGCGAGCTTCGCTCAGAGCTTTTTGATACGGCAAGCGAGGGCGCTATCAAAAATTTCTCGGAAAACCTGCGGAATCTGATTATGCAGCCCCCGGTCAAAGGTATGACCGTTATGGGTTATGATCCAGGGTACCGTACCGGCTGCAAGCTTGCGGTAGTCGACCCTACCGGCAAGGTTCTCGATACAGCGGTGATTTATCCTACCAAACCGCAGGAGCGTACCGAAGAATCCAAAAAACGCGTAAAAGCTCTCATAGAAAAATATGATATAAACGTTATTGCCATCGGCAACGGAACAGCCTCACGCGAAAGCGAGGCTTTCATCGCGGATACTCTGCATGAAATGAAAACCGAATGTAAATATGTAATCGTGAGTGAAGCAGGGGCATCGGTATATTCAGCCTCTAAGCTCGGCGCCGAGGAATTTCCCAATTTTGACGTAACGCAGCGCAGCGCAGTTTCAATTGCACGCCGTCTACAAGACCCGCTTGCCGAGCTTGTAAAAATCGATCCGAAATCCATCGGCGTCGGACAGTATCAGCACGATATGAAACCTGCACGTCTGGACGAAGCCCTTTCAGGCGTCGTCGAAGCGTGCGTCAACAGCGTCGGGGTAGACTTAAATACCGCGTCTGGAGCACTGTTGTCATACATCTCCGGAATAAATGCTGCCTCCGCGAAAAATATTGTTAAATACCGTGAGGAAAACGGCGAATTTAAATCTCGTTCACAGCTCTTAAAAGTACCGCGCGTAGGGGCAAAGGCATATGAACAGTGTGCCGGATTTCTGAGAGTCTCAGGTTCCTCCGAAATTCTCGACTGCACCGGAGTACATCCGGAATCATACGAAGTCGCCAAAGAACTGCTCCGCCGTTTTTCACTAAACGAAGAGGATGTACGCAGCGGCAGGATTATCGGGCTCAGAAAGGCCGTGGCTCAGGTGGGAACCGGAAAAATCGCCTCCGAGCTTGGAGTTGGAACTCCGACGCTTGAAGACATTATATCTGAACTTGAAAAACCCGGAAGAGACGTCCGGGATGAGCTTCCAGCACCCATTCTCCGCACCGATGTACTTGAAATAGACGATTTACAGGAGGGCATGGAGCTTACAGGTACGGTGCGCAACGTTATCGATTTCGGCGCTTTTGTCGATATCGGCGTACATCAGGACGGACTTGTCCACATTTCCCAGATCTGCAGAAAAAGGATTAATCATCCCTCCGAAGTTCTTGCTGTAGGCGATATTGTAAAGGTTAAAATCCTGTCGGTCGACAAGGAGCGCGGCAGAATTGGCTTGACTATGAAGCTGTGATTTTAATATATTAAAACATTTTTCAGGCAAAACTATGTTTCAATTCACAATTTGTTTTAGATTGTTGTACAAATTGTATAAAACGCGCTCTGTAATTTCGTTAAAAAAAACCTTTTCAAAAGTGACTTTTTCTGATAGAATATTAATGTTACTATTATCATTATAAGAGAAAATGCCCATGTTGTCGGGCGGCAGACATAAAAGAAAACCGTTCGGCGGCAGACCCCGGGTCTGAGCCGACAAATTCCAAATCAGCATTAAATCAGGAGGAATATTTAATGGCAAGCCTTTCACTTAAGCACATCTATAAAAAATATCCGGGAGGCGTTACAGCAGTTTCCGATTTCTCTCTCGAAATCAAAGATAAAGAATTTCTTATCCTTGTAGGACCATCCGGCTGCGGTAAATCCACAACGCTCCGAATGATCGCAGGTCTCGAAGAAATTACCGAGGGCGAACTTTTTATCGGAGACCGCCTTGTAAACGATATCGCTCCGAAAGACAGAGATATCGCGATGGTGTTCCAGAGCTACGCTCTGTATCCTCATATGACAGTGTTTGAAAACATGGCTTTCGGACTTAAGCTCCGAAAAACTCCGAAAGAGGAAATCAAACGCCGCGTTGAAGAGGCGGCACGTATCCTTGACATCACCCACCTGCTCGACAGACGTCCGAAGGCTCTTTCCGGAGGTCAGAAGCAGCGTGTTGCGCTCGGACGCGCAATCGTCCGCGAGCCTAAGGTCTTCCTGCTTGACGAGCCGCTGTCAAACCTCGACGCTAAGCTCCGTGCTGCGATGAGAACCGAGATTACCAAAATTCATAAGAAAATCGGAACGACTTTTGTATACGTAACGCACGACCAGGTAGAAGCTATGACAATGGCAACCCGTATAGTCGTTATGAAGGATGGTATTATCCAGCAGGTTGATACTCCTCAGAATCTTTACGATATGCCTGTCAATATTTTCGTTGCAGGATTTATCGGAACTCCTCAGATGAACTTCATCAACTGTACTCTTGTGAAAAAAGGCGACGATATGTTTGTCAATTTCGGCAACGTATCTCTCAAACTCCCTGCTGATAAAGCATCAAATCCTGCGCTCCAGGAATATGCAAATAAAGAGGTAATCATTGGTATCCGTCCGGAATGTCTGCACGAAGATCCGGAAGATGTCACACAATTTGCAGATTCATCCTTCGATGCATATGTTGATGTCACCGAGCTTATGGGTGCGGAAATATACCTCTATCTTGTTGTTGATGAGCAGAATCTCATCGCTCGCGTTTCACCTCATTCTACAGCAAGAGCCGGAGATACCGTCAAGGTAGGAGTCGACATCGACAGAGTACATATTTTTGATAAGGATACAGAAAGATGTATCTTGTATTAAAAATCAGCGCTTAATATTCTGCTATAGTTACAATAAAAATAAATATTTTAGGAAGCATTAATATTATGAATAAAATCAGAGTTACAATTTGGAATGAATATTTACACGAAAAAGATGACCCGGAAATTGCAAAAATTTACCCTGAAGGTATTCACGGGGCAATAAAAAGGGGAATTGAAGACGATCCGGAGCTTGAAATCCGCCTTGCTGCATTGAGAGATCCTGAGCAGGGACTGCCGGATGACGTTCTCAACAACACCGATGTTCTTCTCTGGTGGGCTCACATAGCGCACAGTGAGGTTGAAGACGCACTCGTTGAAAAAATTGTAAACCGGGTGAGAAGAAACGGTATGGGATTTATCGCGCTCCACTCGGCTCATGCATCTAAGCCTTTCGGTCAGCTTGTCGGGACTACGGGATCACTGTCATGGGGCGACAATTACCATGAGTTCATGTGGACACTTCTTCCGCAGCATCCGGTTGCAAAAGGAATCGGTCCGTATATAGACATTGAATCTGAAGAGGTTTATTCGGAACCATTCTGTATAGGAAACCCCGATGAAATCGTATTCGGAAGCTGGTTTGAATCCGGAAATATCCTCCGTTCAGGATGCTGTTTCTACCGCGGCCTCGGAAAGGTTTTCTACTTCCAGCCCGGACATGAAACCTGCCGTTCTTATTATCACCCTGAAATACTCAAGGTTATTAAAAATGCAATTCATTGGGCAGCTCCGACAAACGGATTCGAAGATCCGGGTATGCCAATGATTAGCGCCGATGCTACCCCGGCCGCTCTTCACATAAAAAAATAAATTTCTATAATAATTCAGACCTCAAAAGGAATCAGCTTTTGAGGTCTGTTTTTTTATACGGTACTTTAAATAAAGCTGAAAGTCCAACATGAAAGCTTTGAAGCTGAAATAAAAGCTCATATTCGGAAAATCCGGAATATGAGCTTTTTAGTCAGCGGTGCAAATAAATGGACGTCGTCCTGATTTTAACAGACGGACATTTGCTTTCAGTTATATTTATGCATTGTAGGTACGGGCAGAAGTATCTCCGCCGTGTCCTGTCCAGTTTGTATGGAAAAATTCTCCCCTCGGACAGTCAACGCGCTCATATGTGTGAGCTCCAAAATAATCACGCTGCGCCTGAAGCAAATTCGCAGGAAGGCGCTCGCAGCGGTATCCGTCAAAATATGTAAGAGCTGTCGTCATCGCAGGAGCAGGTATTCCGTTTGCAATTGCCAAGCCGCATATTCTGCGCCAGCCTGACTCGCTGTCTTTAATTACAGATGAGAAATACGGATCAAGCAAAAGATTTGTGAGATCGGGGTTGTTAATATAAGCTTCGCGGATCTTGCCGAGAAATGCGGAGCGTATGATACATCCGCCGCGCCACATAAGCGCAATTCCGCCATAATTGAGATTCCATCCGTATGTTTTCGCAGCAGAACGCATAAGGGTATATCCCTGAGCGTAAGAAACAATTTTAGCGGCAAAGAGAGCCTTACGGAGATCACGGAGAATGTCTGCCCTCTCCTCAGCGCTGAGCTTCAGCGTCTTCCTTTCAGAACCCAAAGCCTTTGAAGCCTCCACGCGCTCTGCTTTCATAGCTGAAAGGCAGCGTGCAAATACGGCCTCGCCTATCAGTGTAAGCGGTATTCCCTCATCCAATGAAGCTATCGCAGTCCATTTACCGGTTCCCTTTTGACCGGCAGTGTCAAGTATTTTATCTACAACCGCCTCGCCCTTTTCATCGCGGTATGCTAAAATATCACGGGTTATTTCTATGAGATAACTGTCAAGCTCTCCGCGGTTCCACTCTGCAAACTCGGCGGACATTTCCTCATTGCTCATTCCAAGAAGATCGTGCATTATCTGATATGTCTCGCAAATAAGCTGCATATCACCATATTCAATGCCATTGTGAACCATCTTGACAAAATGACCTGCACCGTCCTCGCCTACCCAGTCGCAGCATGGAGAACCGTCAGGACCTTTAGCGCAGATAGACTGAAAAATAGGCTTGACAACCGGCCATGCGGCGTCAGATCCGCCCGGCATCATGCTCGGTCCCTTGAGCGCGCCTTCCTCACCGCCGGATACGCCGGTACCTATAAACAGCTTTCCTTTAGACTCGACGTATTTTGTCCGCCGGATAGTATCCGGAAAATGAGAGTTACCTCCGTCTATGATTATATCGCCGTCGTCGAGCAGCGGCAAAAGAGTTTCGATCATTGAATCAACAGGCTGTCCTGATTTAATCATCAGCATCACGCGGCGCGGCTTTTCAAGCGAAGCTACAAGCTCCTCAAGCGAATGTGTGCCTATGATATTAAGTCCTTTGGCACGTCCTTCAACAAACTTGTCGACGACCGACGTCGTACGGTTAAAGACAGCCACTGTGAAACCCTTGCTTTCCATATTCATAACAAGATTTTCGCCCATTACGGCAAGTCCGATCATACCGATATCTGCTTTAGTATTCA
>CABPZV010000144.1 GCA_902462015.1 uncultured Eubacteriales bacterium
TCCGCTACCATAGATTTTTCAATATGGGCAAAAACCCGTTACAAGGTGTTTGTAAATGGAAATCGTTAATTTCGAGGCTAACGCTTTTATCAGTTGACACCTTATTAATTTTCGCCTTTGTAGGCGTGGAGCTTTTGCTTTTAGTTACATTTGTTCATTGCAGTAAGCTGCAATGATATACGGCCCGTTGGTCAAGAGGCTAAGACACCGCCCTTTCACGGCAGTAACAGGGGTTCGATTCCCCTACGGGTCACCATTTTTTAAGACTTTTCTAATAATGGAAAGTCTTTTTATTTTCGGTTTATCTTCTGAATAATATTATGCAGAAAGGAAAGATGCAAATATCCTTTTTTAAGGAGTCTGCCATTTTTTATTAAATAAATTGAAATGCAGTAATATAAAATTTATATCGTCCGGATGTCATTCCATTAAATCTCCAAAATGGATTTATCCTAAACATACTTCCGGAGCATACGAACTCATATATGTAACTAAAGGTACTCTTCATATATGTGAAGACTATAATGAATTTCATGTTAAAAAGGACACCGTGCTATGGCTTGAAAAGGGACATACACATTATGGCCTTTCTCCGTCTGAAGAGTCACTCAGTTTCATGCGCCTTATATTTTCATTAGAAGAAAATGAAAAGAATATACGCGATGACGCATCCATCACGCTTAGAAAAGTTACAGTGCCGAGAAATCCAGATAAGCTCAAACTGTTTTGGAATGAATTAAACTCAAGTATTCTGTTTCCTGAATGTACTACTGTGATTCAGGATTATTATGCGCGTCTTTTGCTGATGGAACTATCAATCTACGGAGCAAACTGCGATAACACCTTTAATTTACAGCAAATTATCAGCGAGTGGATAAAAAATGAAGCACCCTCGGGAATACGTGTAAGCGCCGTTGCAAATCATTTTGGATATAGTGAGGATTACATAACTAAAATCTTCAAAAGCTTTTACTCAAAAGGAATTAAAAAGTATATTGACGCAGTAAGAATAAGCCGTATTAAAAGCGATCTTTGCAGCACAGATCTTCCCTTGTCTGCAATTGCAAAACGCCACTGTTTTAAAAGCTCAGAGGCACTTCATAAATTTTTCAAAGCAAATACTGGGGTAACAGCTAATTCAGTCAAAAAGATGCATAACGAATATTCTGAGTATCCACAAATAAATAAGCTAAAAGACCAGGCAGCGGATATAAAATAGTATATCACAAATTAAAAAATCAGAATTCTAAAAGAATTCTGATTTTTTACATTATAGTTAAAGCGCGAAATAAGATTCATTGCATCAGATGCTCTAAGCTATAAACATCGGGAACATCCTGCTTTTAAATACAAATACAATAGTTTATTTAACTACAATATTTACAAGCTTACCCGGAACATATATTTCCTTAACAACGGTTTTACCGTCAATTGCAGATGATACGCGTTCATCTGCACGCGCAGTCTCAAGAATCGACTCTTTTGGCGATTCTGCATCAACCGTAATAACCGAACGAAGCTTCCCGTTTATCTGTATCGGAATTTCTATAGACTTATCCACTGTCTTGGCTTCATCGTATTTCGGCCATTCGGAAAGTGAGATAAAGCCTTTCTCACCGAGTTGTTCCCACATTTCCTCACACAAATGAGGAGCAAACGGGCAAAGCAGTCTAATAAACACCGATAATTCTTTCTTTGTAAGTTTACCGGCTTCATAAATTTCATTGAGAAGCGACATAAGCGTGGCAATCGCCGTATTGAATTTCATCAAATCAATATCATCTGTCACCTTTTTTATTGTTTTATGGAAAGAAGCCTCCAGCTCAGGAGTCACATCTTCTCCCGAAACCAAATCGATAAGCGCAGCAGTCCTGTCAAGAAATCTCTTGCAGCCCTTAACAGATGTTTCGCTCCAAGGCGCAGAAGAACCATAATCACCCATGAAAAGAACGTACGTACGAAGTGTATCTGCACCATATTTATTTACAACGTCATCCGGATCTACAACGTTTCCGAGAGATTTGGACATTTTTGCTCCGTTTTCTCCCAAAATCATCCCCTGCGCAGAACGCTTTGCGTACGGCTCAGCTGTTGGAACCTCCCCAATATCATAAAGAAAACGATGCCAAAACCTTGAGTATATCAGATGTCTTGTAACGTGCTCCATGCCGCCGTTATACCAGTCGACAGGAAGCCAGTATTTAAGAGCATCGGAATCTGCGAAGCACTCAGTGTTATGAGGGTCTATATACCGCAGAAAATACCATGAGGAACCAGCCCACTGGGGCATTGTATCTGTTTCTCTCTTAGCAGCACCTCCGCACTTCGGGCATTTACAGTTGACAAAGGAATCAATTTTTGCAAGCGGAGACTCTCCGCCTTCTCCCGGCTCAAAATTCTCCATATCCGGAAGACGCAGCGGAAGCTCATCATAAGGAACTGCAACCATTCCGCATTTTTCACAATGCACAATCGGAATCGGTTCTCCCCAATAACGCTGACGGTTAAACGCCCAGTCCTTCATTTTATATTGAACTCCAGCTTCGCCAATTCCCTTTTCACTTATGTAGTGAATCATTTTCTCGATAGATTCCTTTTTGTTTGTACTTCCGTCGAGAAATCCCGAATTTATCATTTCTCCGTCTCCGGAGTAAGCGCCATCCTCAATATTTCCGCCTTTTATAACCTCGATGATTTCGATTCCAAATTTTTTTGCAAAATCGTAATCACGATCATCATGCGCGGGAACAGCCATAATAGCGCCGGTACCGTAGCCCATCATAACATAATCAGAAATATACACAGGAATTTTTTTACCGCTGATAGGATTTACAGCTTCAAATCCTTTAATGCAAACCCCAGTCTTATCTTTAACAAGCTGAGTACGCTCAAATTCTGTCTTTTTAGCACACACATTCCGATATGAAACAATTTCATCCATATTGGATATTCTATCAGCATATTTATCAATGATAGGATGTTCAGGCGCGATAACCATAAAAGTAACGCCAAAAAGCGTATCCGGCCGTGTAGTGTAAATACGAAGCTTTTCATCAATTCCGTCAAGCGGAAAATTTACAAAAGCTCCTACAGATCGTCCAATCCAGTTTTCCTGCTGCATACGGATATTCGCAGGATAATCAACGGTTTTTAACCCGTCAAGAAGTTTATCGGCATACTCGGTAATACGGAGATACCACACGTCCTTTGATTTCTGAACAACATCACTATGACAAATATCACATTTGCCGCCCTGAGAATCCTCGTTTGAAAGTACAACCTTACATGACGGACAGTAATTTACCAGAGTTTTGTCCCGGAAAACCAGTCCGTGTTCAAACATTTTAAGAAAAATCCACTGGGTCCATTTGTAATAATCTTCTTCGGTTGTATCTATAACTCTTTCCCAGTCAAATGAAAAACCTATACGCTTAAGCTGTTCCGTAAAGTGCGCTATATTACGGTCTGTAACTGTCCTCGGATGCGTCTTTGTTTTTATTGCATAATTTTCTGTAGGAAGCCCAAAAGCATCAAAACCAATAGGAAAAAGAACATTATATCCCTGCATCCGCTTTTTACGGCATATAACCTCAAGTCCTGAATACGCTTTAATGTGACCTACGTGCATTCCCGCCCCTGACGGATAGGGAAATTCGACAAGTCCGTAAAATTTAGGCTTTGAGCTGTTATTCTCTGCATGAAAAATACCCTGCTCTTCCCAACGGTCCTGCCATTTTTTATCTGAAACAGTAAAATCATACTTCATGTATACATCATTATCCTTTCAAAACATCACTATATATCAATCGGTAATTCCGGAAATATCAATCTCTTCAGCTTCGCTCCAAAGCTTTTCAAGGTTATAAAAATTACGCGTTTCCCGATTAAAGATATGAACAATAACCGAAGCATAATCCATAATAATCCAGCTCGCCTCGTTATAACCTTCAATATGTCCGGGCTCTATGCCTGATTTTCGTAGCTCCTCCTCCAGCTCTGCAGACAAAGCACGGAGCTGTGTATTAGACGTTCCTGTACAAAGTATAAAATAATCTGCAATTATGGTTTTATCACCCACGCGCAAAAGCTTGATTCCACTCGCTTTTTTTGAGTCAAGAACACGTACCGCCAGTTTTGCAAGCTCAAGCGGATCCTGAAAGTTATCAGGAATTTTCGGTCTTCCGTCTTGGACCATATCAGGAAAAAGCATCTCAAACCGGCCGGCGGAGGCACTATCCTTCTCAATATTTTCGCTGTTCGAAATATTAAAACCGTCTATCTTGTTTTCAGCGTCATTTCCGTCACTGAAAAAATTCTTTTCTATTGACATTATGGCGGTCTCCCTTCGGAAAAAGTCACCAGATTTTCATCTATTTTAACACATTTGTATTTCAAGGTCAAGTAAATAAATATGAAAACGAACGACAATTTTCATCGTCCGCATTCATATCTATAATTTAGTTTACAAGAGGTATATTCATAGCTCCGTCATTGATATCGTCTGCGCTGTAAACATTTTCTTCGAGAGTTTCGTTTGGATCCGCAAGATAAATAGAACTGATATATCTGTTGTCCTCGCTGTTAAAAATGAGTTTAGGATCAATATACTGCTCTGTAAGATCAATTGTATACGGATTGAAATATTTGTTCACAAGCGCAAGCATATCGGCACGGCGCATTACATAGTAGGAAAGTCCGCTTGTACCGTACTCACGGGTACTTTCCCCCGGTAAAGTAATAAATGTTATATTTGACGGGTCAACACTTTTAATAAAATTCTTGCCGAAATATACACAGTCAAGAAGCTTCATATCCGTATTTACCATAGCAATTGTCTGCTCTGCTATTTTTGCAACATTTGAAATCGAAAGATTGCTCTTCAGCTGTCTGAATAGCGCGCTCATGAAAACCTTCTGTGCATCAACCCGGCCGATGTCTCCCTGAGCATAACCGTATCTGAAACGGACGAATTGCTCTGCCTGATCTCCGTTCAGTGTCTGAACTCCCTTTTTTAAATGGATATACAAATCCTGAGCCGGATCCTCATAATCCATATCATAGGTAAGCTCCATTTCAACTCCGCCGACAGCGTCAACAATTCCGCTGAATCCATCGAGATCTACAATTGCCCAAAAGTCGACCGGAATTCCAAGTCCGTTTTCAAGAAGCTCGGCAAGTCCGTCCATTCCCGAAGCAATACGCGCGTTTTTGTCCGACAGCGAATTGTCGCGCATAATACCGTAAACGCTGTTTATCTTATGAGACGTTCCCTTATATTCAATGTACGTATCACGCGGAATCTGCATTACCGAAAGTGAGCCGTTTGCCACATCAAAGGAAACAAGCATAATTACATCGGTATTCACAGCAACCTGGTCATGACCAACAA
>CABPZV010000145.1 GCA_902462015.1 uncultured Eubacteriales bacterium
AATTTTATCATCAACGCTTTTACACCGAATTAAAATCTCCTCTTCGCCCGAAGATATTTCGACTCTCAGCTTCAATTCCGCACCCCCCTTAGCTTTTGTAATTAAATTATAAAACAATATTAAATAAAAGTAAATAGAAATAAACCGACAGGTTAATTATTTATACTGAAAAGTAAAGATAAGTAAACTGAAATCGTATTCTTTTCCAGAATTCTACTGATAAACTGCCACTCATTCGCCGAAAGCACGCAAAAAAATAGAACCCGTATATATTATATGCACCCCAAAAGTGTCTAACTTTTGAGGTGCACTAAAATATGTATCAAGTTCCTTTGGTAAAAATATATATTATTGATGAAAAAATATACAAAATGCCGCCATACAATAGAGCAGACTTAGCAATGAAGCGCGGCAGCTCCGATTATTCCTGCGTCATTTCCCAGCTCAGCAATCTTTATAAGGGTACGCTGAGCGCTGTTGCTTGAATAAATTCTCAGTCCGATTCTCGGAAGAAGCATATCGAGAAGTCTTTCCTTTTCATTTGATATACCGCCGCCTATTGAGAGAACCTCCGGGCAGAAAATATTGATAATATTGATAATACCGCATGCAAGATAATCTATATACGAATAGATTACCTCCGCCGCAACCAAATCTCCCTGACGCATAGCGTTAAACGCAGTACGTCCGTTCACGGCGTTAGTATTTCCGTTGCACATTGCCCATAAAATCGTATCCTGATTACGGTCCATAGCCTCTTGGGTCATTTTTATCAAAGCCGTAGCGGAGCTGTACGCTTCCCAGCATCCTTTAAGTCCGCATGAACAGCGGCGACCGTTTGCCTCGATAATCATATGTCCAAGCTCGGCGCCGGCATAATTGAAGCCGGAGTAAACCTTGTTATCGATGATGACCCCTCCGCCTACACCTGTTCCGAGTGTAATCATAACAGAATTTGAGGTACCCCTTGCAGCTCCGGCGACCGCTTCGCCCTTAGCAGCGGCGTTCGCATCATTTTCTATATAAACCGCTTTAAAAGGAATTCTGGCACGAAACTCTTCAGCAAGAGGATAATTCAGAAAAGGAAGGTTATTTGCATACACGACGACGCCCGTATCATGATTTGCGGTTCCGGGAGTAGCAATACCGGCATATTCTATATCTTCTATCTTGAGACTCGCCTCATCGAGAAGATCGTAACAAAGCTTAGCCATATCATCAAGAATAGCGCCCGGCTCACGGGTTGCCATTGTAGGCGTGCTTGCTTTTTTGAGAATTGTAAAATCGTCCTTTACAATTCCAGCCGCGATATTAGTTCCTCCGAGATCAATGCCAATATAATACATTTAAAATCCTTCCTTTCTGACGAACCCCGAACCTCCGTATTATTCTCATCGGCGCTTAGACAGCATATCACTGAAAGAAAAACTGCCATTTGAATGAATAATCAAACAGTCCTTATGCCATTAAAATTAGATATATTTTCCCGCTGCGTACAAATATGTAAAGCCGCAGCGCAGATTACAAAACCAAAAATATTTTACTGTGTGTCACACTTCATCTTGAAAATCGATGTCAGGAAAAGCCTTGTCAAATAGTTCCTTAATTCTCTCATTTTTCCCCGACAGATAGAGATATGCAAAAAGTGTTTCAAGACCTGTAGACCGGCGATATTCCACAGCCGTCGCGCTATGGGGAATAGAAACGCCGTTTATATTTCTTCCGCGTTTATAAACTGCGTTTTCCTCTTCCGTAAGATATTTTTCTATTCTTGACACAGCCCGGCTCTGCTCAGTCGCTTTTACATATAATGAAGCAAGCTTGTTGAGTTTTCCGGGGTCTGACACTCCGGTACTGACAACGAGATGTTCACGTACAACAAGCTCGAAAACAGCATCACCGAGATAAGCAAGGGCCTTAGCGCCGATACTGTTTAAAATTGCTTTATTTTCCGGCCTTTCCGGATTAAGCATTACAGATATCTGCCTTTCAAAAAGAGATTTTCATCTGGAAGTCTGCACAAAATCAAAATTTGCGCTGTCATCAGAATTTGTTTTTAGTATACCATAACGCTCATGTAATTTCAATAGTGTTTTTTATATTTTTTGTTAATTCAATAAGGGGCTCGCCCCGTCATTCAACTTGGCAAGGGTTGGCAAAGCCAACCTGCCATTCAGTTGGAGATTGTATCTCCAACTGAATGGTGAATGTACCCCGCCGACTGAAAGGTGATCGCCATTAAAGCTGCTGCCTTAATGGTGAGACATCTTGCCTAAGTTATACAACCGCTTCATTGCCGTTTCCGGTGCGGTATCTTCTTTTGTCCGTCTTAATAACCGGCGATTTTTTTCTGAGAATTATACGTCTTATCAGCTTTCCGATTTCAACAAAAGGAATCACCGCCGCGGCGAGGCCAAGAGAAATTATATATTCATACATTGAAATTGGTTCAAAGCCAAAAAGCATTGCGGCAGGGCGGACAAAAATAACACACGCTGTAAGGGCGAGCGAGGCAAGAACGGCACCGAATAAAGCAGGATTTCCGGTATGAAGTCTGAAAATCGAGCTATGGCGCGAGCGCATATTACATGAATGAAAAATCTCGGCCATCGCCATAGTAAGAAAAGCCATAGTCATCCCGTCCGCGCTTTCGCCCAGGGAAAAGGCGCCGGACTCCATATAGCCGCCGATAAAATATGCCGATAAGGTAAGCAGTGAGACAAGGGCACCCTGAAGCGCGATTTCAATGCCGACTCCGCCGTCAAAAATTCCCTCCGACGTGCTTCTCGGCTGACGCTGCATCAAATCGGGCTCCGCTTTTTCAAGCCCAAGGGCAAGCGCCGGAAGCGAGTCGGTTATCAAATTTATCCAGAGAATCTGAACCGGGCTCAGTATTGTAAAGCCGAGAACCGTAGCGGCAAAAATCGAGATAACCTCGCTGAGGTTTGATGACAGAAGAAACTGAACCGCCTTGCAGATATTGTCGTAAATCCGCCTGCCCTCGGCTACCGCATAAGTTATTGTTGCAAAATTGTCGTCGGCAAGAATAAGGTCAGCGACATTTTTCACAACGTCTGTGCCGGAAACTCCCATTCCGATGCCGATATCCGCGCTCTTAAGAGACGGCGCGTCGTTCACGCCGTCTCCGGTCATTGCCGTCACATATCCGGCCCTGCGCCAGGCGTTAACGATTCTTGTTTTATGTTCCGGCTTAACACGTGCATAAACGCGCAAATCTGTTATGCGTCTGCTCAGCTGTTCGTCATCAAGACGGTCAAGCTCCGCACCTGTAATTGCCTGAGAACGATCGGTTATAACCCCAAGCTTTCCGGCAATTGCTGCGGCGGTGTCAAGATGATCTCCTGTAATCATAACCGTAAGAATACCTGCGCTTCTGCATTTCTGCAGCGCGTCGGGAACCTCGTCCCTAATGGGATCTTCCATTCCAACAAGCCCAAGATATATCATACCGTTTTCAATCTTCGGGGACAGAGCTGCCCCCTGTCTGACCGGTTCACGGTATTCGCGGCACGCCGCCGCTATTACTCTTAGCGCCATTCCAGCAAGACGGCGGTTTTCCTCAAGAGCTTCCTGCTTCATTCGTTCACTCATGGGCACAACCCTGCCGCCGCGGATACAGCTGCCGCACCGAGCGATTATCACATCTGGCGCACCTGTTGTATACTGTATATTTCCGTGCGGCGCGGAATGTACGGTCGTCATCATTTTCCGCTCCGAATCAAAGGGTATCTCTGCAAGCCTCGGATATTCGGCTTCGAGGGCTTCTTTTTCAAGGCCGATTGACTGTGCATAATTGACGACGGCACACTGTGTCGGATCACCCACTGCCTCTCCGTCCTTTATAACCGCGTCAGAGCACAGCGCGAGCGCAGCAGCCAGTCTGTCACTGTCGCCGCCTGACGATTTGACAACCGTCATTTTATTTTTTGTCAGCGTTCCAGTTTTGTCAGAGCAAATGACCTGAGTACAGCCAAGCGTTTCTACAGCAGTCAGCCGTCGGATTACCGCGTTTTTCTTTGACATCCTTGTGACGCCAAGCGACAGAACTACAGTAACTACAGCGGCAAGCCCCTCCGGAATAGCGGCGACCGCAAGGCTGACCGACAGCATAAAGGTATGAAGCACAGCGGCCTTGTCAAAACCGGAAATCTCTCCCGTACTGTATTTCTGAATCAGCGAAAATGCAAACATAAAAATGCATATGGCAAGTACCAGCTTTGTAAGGACGCCGGACAGCTTATTTAGTCTTATCTGCAGCGGAGTCATAGTCTTTTCAGCGCCTGTAATAGCTCCTGCAATTTTCCCCATCTCGGTATTCATTCCGGTTTCGGTTATCACAGCCGCACCCCGGCCATAGACAACACAGCTTCCCATATATACCATATTGTGACGGTCACCAAGCGCAATGTCATCATCCGTTGAACTATCGGCTTCGCGCCCTCGTTTCCGCGGCGATCTCCTTCCGGCGGAAGTACGTATAACCGAATCGGTTTTCTCCGATGGCACCGACTCTCCGGTCAAGGCTGACTCGTCTACCTTTAATGATTTGCACTCGATCAGTCTGCCGTCCGCCGGTACTGCGTCGCCGGCATTTAAAATAACGATGTCACCGGGCACAATCTCGTCCGATGGAATCCGCACGGCGGCCCCGTCGCGCAAAACGGTAGATTCCGAGGCCGTCATCTTCTTTAAAGCCTCTATCGCCGATTCCGCCTTGCTTTCCTGAATCACTCCAAGAACAGCATTGAGAATTACTACAGAAAGAATTATAAATACATCGGCAAATGATTCTCCGGACAGCGCCGCCGTTATCGATGAAATGACCGCAGCGGCAACCAGGACAAGCACCATCGGATCTGTCAGCTGGTCTGCAAATCTGGAAAACAGCGATTCCTTTTTTGCCTGCAGGAGTCTCCCCCTTCCATACTGTGCAAGTCTGCGTTCCGCTTCTGCGCTGTCAAGTCCCGATGTACGGCTGTCGGTTTCTTTTAAAACATCCTTGACGCTTTCCAAATAGTGCTTCATGGAATTCCCCTCTATAAAAATTACCGTTTTCGGCAGATTGTTTTTGATACTGATTTTATTTATATGAATCTTTCATCTTCCGTATTACCGGAATATCAAACTTAAAATAAATCTGCGCTGTTTATTACCGACGGAGAGAGAAAAGAAGGAGCAGAAAGAAAAGACGGAAAGAACATCGGAGAAAACTCAAAACGGCGGAAACAATATTACGTATTTGGATTTGTAGGGATTTGGATTTTCGATTTGCAGCTTGCTGATTTCATGCATACAACTGACACAGATATAATGCTTTTTAAAGTTATGCAGGTTTTCATTTGCACCGCAGAAAGCACATCTG
>CABPZV010000146.1 GCA_902462015.1 uncultured Eubacteriales bacterium
CACCAAGTCCCTTTGATCTTTGCACAGTATATTTTGAATTATCTAACTTTTTAATTATATCCAGCTTCTCTTTTTCATTATAAGCAAAGTAAGACTTATCCCGGCAGACAATTTCATAGAGAGGCGATTCCGCTATATAGACCTTTTTCTCCCTAAGAAGAGTAGGAAGCAATCTGCGGAAAAGAGTCAGAAGAAGGGTTCTGATATGATAACCGTCTTTGTCGGCATCGGTACAGATTATAATCTTATTCCAACGGAGTGCGCTCAGATCAAACGGTACCATGTCCTTCGATTTTGTTTTTATTTCCACTCCGCAACCAATTACGCGCAAAAGATTGAGTATAACTTCGCTTTTGAAAATTTTATCGTATGAACTGCTCTGGCAGTTAAGCGTCTTTCCACGTACAGGCATTACTGCCTGAAACTCCGCATCCCTTCCCAGCTTTACCGACGTCAGGGCCGAATCACCCTCAACTATATACAGTTCTCTTCTTTCCGGATCTTTCGATCTGCAGTTGACAAACTTTTCAACGCGATTTGCGATATCCATTCCTGAGCTTAACTTTTTCTTAAGGTCAAGTCGGGTAACCTCCGCCTTTTCACGGCTGCGTTTATTGACGAGCACCTGACCCGTAAAGCGTTCCGCCTCAACAGGACGTTCCGCAAAATACACCTCAAGCTGATGTCTCAAAAATTTCGTCATTGCATCCGCAATAAAGGTATTTGTAATAGCCTTCTTAGTCTGGTTTGCATACGAAGTCTCGGTCGAAAAACTGTTAGTGACGAGAACAAGACAGTCTTCAATATCCTGAAAGGTTATTTTACTTTCATTCTTATTGTATTTACCGTTAGATTTCAAGTATTTATCAACCGAGTAAACAAATGCATTTTTGACCGCTCTGTCCGGGGAGCCTCCATGTTCAAGAAAACTGGAATTATGATAATATTCTATAATCTTTACTGTGTTGGAAATACAAAAAGCAATATCAAATTTTAACTTGTAATCCTTTTTGTCCTCCCTGTCCCGTCCCGACGTTTCGTGATGCCAGAGCACAGGAGCGGTCAGCGTGTTTTCCCCTGCGAGCTCTGATATATAATCGATAATTCCGTTTTTATAAAGATATTCGCTCTGTTCAAAGGTACCGTCTGTCTGCTCCAAAAGCAAGACGAACTTCACACCTGAATTTACAACAGACTGCTTGTGAAGAAGCTCTCTGAAATATTCATGCGGTATATTTATATCTGTAAATACATCAATATCAGGCTTCCATCGAATAACCGTTCCGGTACGTCTTTGTCCGCGCGCAAGCTCTGTCTCGGTAAGCTCTGTTACAGGTTCTCCCTTTTTAAACGAAATTTCATATAGTCTTTTTCCGTCATATGATTTAACATTCATATATTCAGAGCTGCACTGCGTCGCACAGGCGCCAAGTCCGTTCAGACCAAGAGAATATTCGTAGCTTGAATTCTCTGAATTATTGTCGTACTTTCCGCCGGCATACAGCTCGCAGTAAATAAGCTCCCAGTTATAGCGGCCTTCCACCTCGTTATAGCCAAGCGGTACACCGCGTCCGTGATCGTCAACCTCAATCGAATGATCAAGATAGACAGTCATTTTAATTTCATCACCAAAACCCTCCCGAGCTTCGTCTACAGCGTTAGAAAGAATTTCAAAGACAGAGTGTTCACAGCCTTCGAGACCATCTGAGCCAAAAATTACCGCCGGACGTTTGCGGACACGGTCAGCTCCCTTGAGAGCAGAGATACTTCTGTTATCATAAGAAGCTGTTTTTTGCTTTTTTACTTCTGTCTCACTGCTGTTAATTTCGGTTTTTGACATCCTGTATTTATTCCTTTCCCAAAGTAAAATTAAATAAGGGGCTTGCCCCGTCAAATGGCGTGGCAACCATTAAGTGGGATATTGTATCTCCCACTGAATGGTGAAATGTAACCCGCCGCCATTAGAGCGGTCGCTTTAATGGCGATTGCCTTAATGACGGGACATCTTGCCTAAGTTATAAGCTGACAATACTATCGGTTTTAATGATATATCCGTCCATTAATGCCGCACAGTTAAGTACATTTTGCTTAATATAAAAAAGCTCCTCACGATATAAAACAGAATTTTTTTGTAAACTGCTGAAAAACGCGACTATACAGCGGCATATAATATATATTTTACATCACTTACTTGATTTTGTCAACCACGGATGTTATAATTATATGTATGAATACAATATACCTACCTAAAGAAAAAAGTCGTTTTAAAGATGCGGTCATATATGTCTGCGCAATCCTTGAGAAGGCAGGATGCTCGTCAGCATCGCTTATTCATATTTCAGAATGTATAACCGACAGAAGCTATCTTATGCCTGAGCGTGCAACACACGTGCTGATTTTTACCGTACCTTACTTAAGCGAAAAAGCTCAGAGTATTAGTGGAAATCTTTCGGTTTATGCCGTATCGAGAGACTATCATATATTTTTTAAAGAACTATTTAAAAGCATAAAATTAAAGGCAGAAAAAGCATTTCCCGAATTTAGCTTCAACGGATTTTCGGATCATTCTCCGATCAATGAAGTCAATGCCGCCGTTCGTGCCGGTCTCGGTATACTCGGTGACAATCACCTGCTGATAACGCCAGACTACGGCAGCTATGTCTTCATCGGAGAGATATTTTATTCACCATCTGAAGAAGAACACAATAACAAGAATCATGACTCTGTTGATAAGACATCGGAAAATGAAGGAAAATTAAATGAAATATCCGGTTGCCTTCACTGCGGAAGATGCATTCGCGCTTGTCCGTCACCTGATAAATGTTTATCTGCAATTACGCAGAAAAAGGGAAAATTAACAGAAAAAGAAGAAGAACTGATTTCAAAATCAGAGACAATATGGGGATGCGATATATGTCAGAAGGTATGTCCTATGAACCACGGTATAAATTTATCCGAAATTCCTTTTTTTTCAGAAAAGCTGTCCTTCGGTCTTACTATGTCAGAGCTTGAAAGCATGCCGGACAAGGAGTTTTCCGAGAGGGCATACGCATGGCGAGGCAAAAATACAATAGAGAGAAATCTCAAAATATCAAAAAAGAAAAAGGATAACTCATTTTCTGATAGTTAATGGTGAACTTAAAATATTTTGAATCATATTTTCAAAAACAAAAAAAGAAAAAGATACTCAAAAAACGTAGATATCGGAAATCCGTCGTATATTTAAATTGATGTCTTCCGGTAGATAAGCCGAGGCACTGAAACAGCCCGAAAGTTAAACACTTTCGGACTGTTTTAGTATTACTAAATTATGATTTTTGATTTTAGATCCATTACAAGATGGTTACTGCTTTTTTCGAATTTAAACAATAACTAAAAATGGTCCAGTTTTACCGGTCAATTTTCAATAAGGGGCTTGCCCTGTTAAATGGCGTGGCAACCATTCAGTGGGAGATTGTATCTCCCACTGAATGGTGAAATGTAACCCGCCATTAAAGCGGCAGCTTTAATGGCGATCGCCTTAATGGCGGGACATCTTGACTAAGTTATATCTGTCTATCTATATCCGGTATTATTTCACTTATCATTTAAAGGCTTCTCCGCATTCCGGGCAAAACTTCGGATGCTCGGAAAAATCCTTCGGCTCCCAGCCGCATTTGCTGCAGCGGAATTTTTCTGAGGTATCCGGTCTTTTACCTCCGCATTCCGTACAAAACTTTCCTTTATTCAATGCTCCGCATTTACATGTCCAAGCCATCGCCTTAGGCTTCTCAGCGCCGCATCCCGAGCAAAAATTTCCCGTGCATGTTTTACCGCAGCTGCATTTCCATTCTTCTGCAGAATTCTGAGAGTCGCGATCGGAATCCATAGCATATAAATTCTGAACATTCATAGCTCCGTTTTGAGGTACAAACCCCATACCCATGAATCCGGACACTGCTCCGTTCGGATTCTTTGCCGCATCCTGCATAGCCTGCGCCTGTGCGCCGATAATCGCAGCTGCCCCCATTGAAGGATTGCGCAGCGCGGCCGTTTTCTGAAGCTGCTTTATCATCTCCGAATCCTCATCCGGCAAGGTTACGGAATTTAATGCAACCGAAACTATTTCAAGACCGCGCAGCTCCTTCCATTTCTCTGACAGCGCACTGTTCATCGCCCGCTCAAGCTCCGTGTTATAAGCCACAATCTGATTTGGTCTGATCTCAAGGTCTGAAAGTCTTCCGAAAGCGGGCTGCAGAGCGCTAATAAACTCAGATTTCAACTGAGTATCGATTTCACGCCTTGTATATTCATTTTCAATATTTCCGCATACATTTGTATAAAAAAGAAGAGGATTTGATATTCTGTAGGAATATACTCCCGAACAGCGGACAGATACATCGACGTCCAGACCAATTTTCGAATCAACTACGCGAAAAGGAATCGGATTCGGCGTACCAAACTTATTGTCTATAAGCTCCTTTGTATTAAAGTAATAAACTCTCTGATCCTTTCCAGGATCGCCTCCGTACATAAATCGCTTTCCTATAGTGCGGAAAGTCTCCATAATGCTGTATTCCAGGCTTCCGCTGAATAAAGACGGCTCTGTAGAAGCGTCGTATGTATATTCTCCGGGTTCTGCACAAACTTCAACAATTTTTCCCTGTTCAACAATCATCATGCACTGACCGTCTGCAACCGCAATGCCGCTTCCGCTCGTTATAATATTGTCATTACCCTTTTTATTCGCTCCTCTTGAGGAAACTTGCTTACGTCCTCTGACGGCCAATACTTCCTTGTCAAGAGCATCACAGCAGAAAAACTCCTTCCATTGATCAGCAAGAGTTCCTCCTACTGCGCCGGTTATTGCCTTAATTAATCCCATTATTATCACCATACCTTTCGTATACACTCAAAGTTTTGAGCGGTTTCAGCCCGATAAAATACCGGTCTCTCCAACCGGCAAGTCACAAAACTTTGCTGTGCCCGGAGGACACAGTGTGAAAAATTTTCTTAAAGACTTATCTGTATACACTTTCGTACAAATATTAAAATTCCCCCCCTCCTCCGCCATGGCTCCTACCGCTGGAAGATCTGTGCACTGAACTTCCTTTTGATGACGCCGGCTTAGGTCTCGCTGTTTTAGAAACAGTTTTATAGAGAAAGTAATCCCCCGAACGGGTCAAATTAAAGCTTCCGTCAACTATCGAACTGTTCGCAGCCGCCGAGCACTTAACCGGATTCATTTTCGAACGCATTACCGAAGTGGAAACAAATGCAGTTATAAGTCCAACCGCAAAGCACACTCCAACATAAAAGAAGGTCTCAGATGCGTCACGCGGCAAATCTTTGCCGGAAAGAGGATAATCAATCATTTCAA
>CABPZV010000147.1 GCA_902462015.1 uncultured Eubacteriales bacterium
CTCTTGCTAAAGTTATTGCCGGTATAATAACTCCGTCTGAGGGAGAAATTTTCCTTGACGGAGAAAACATCACTGCGTTATCGGTTACTGAACGTGCAAAGAGAGGCATTAGCTTTGCTTTTCAGCAGCCAGTACGCTTTAAGGGAATCACTGTAAAGGATCTCATTACCCTTGCGTCAGGAAAAAAAATCGGAATCAGCGAAGCTTGTAGTTTTCTTTCTGAGGTAGGTCTCTGCGCCAGAGATTATATAAACCGCGAGGTGGATTCCTCTCTTTCCGGTGGAGAACTGAAACGCATTGAAATTGCTACAATTCTTGCACGGAGTACAGGTCTGTCAATTTTTGATGAGCCGGAGGCCGGAATCGATCTATGGAGCTTTGGAAATCTCATCGCTGTATTTGAAAATATGTATAAAAAAATTAACGGAAGCATTTTAATAATTTCACATCAGGAGAGGATTCTCAGCATAGCGGACAGAATTATTATTATAGCGGACGGGGAGATACGAAATTCGGGTACAAGAGATGAAATTCTTCCTGAGCTTTTAGGGTCTGTAGCTCAGTCCGGAACTTGCAGGACTCTCACCGAAAAGCTTGTATAACTTAGGCAAGATGTCTCACCATTAGGGCAGCAGCTTTAATGGTGATCGCCTCTAAGGCGTTGGCCTCTTAGGCGTTGGCCTCTTAGGGCGGCAGCCTTAATTGAGATCGCCTTTCAGGCGGCGGGTTACATTCACCATTCAGTGGTAGATACAATCTCCGACTGGAATGGCTGCCACGCCATTTGACGTGGCGAGCCCCTTATTGAAATAAAGGGAAAAGACAGAAAGGTATCCCTTTGCGCGCGGCAAAGGGTAGTGGATATATATGGATTCTATACAGAAAAAACTGCTGCAGGAGGTATCAGGCCTGCACGATACCCCAGAGGGAGCTTATAATATAAGAGCAAACGGAAAATCAGCTGTGCGCGGAACAACCGCTAATATAGATATCGTTACAAAGAATGATAAACCTGGAATTGACATAATTATAAAGCCGGGAACAAAGCACGAAAGCGTACACATTCCCGTGATTCTCAGTGAGAGCGGTCTTAAGGAGACCGTCTACAACGATTTTTATATAGGAGAGGACTGCGATATTGTAATTGTCGCCGGATGTGGTATTCACAATGACGGAAGTAGCACTTCAGAACACAGCGGCGTTCATCGCTTTTTCGTGGGAAAAAACTCACGGGTGAAATATGTTGAAAAGCACTATGCCGAGGGCGACGGCAACGGAGAGCGTATAATGAATCCCTCCACCGAGATTGTTTTGGAAGAGGGAGCATATATGGATCTTGACACTCTCCAGATCAAGGGGGTAGATTCTGCAATCCGCACTACAAAAGCAAAGCTCGCCTCTAAAGCTGTTCTCGTTATTCATGATAAAATAATGACTCATGGAAAACAATACGCAAAGGCAGACTTTACCGTTGATCTCGACGGAGAGGATTGCAGCGCAAATGTTATTTCAAGATCTGTCGCCAAAGATAATTCCAGTCAGCTCTTTATTTCAAGAATAAACGGAAATTCTAAATGTATAGGTCATACTGAATGTGACGCAATTATCATGGACAACGCAAGCGTAAGTGCTATTCCTGAAATTACTGCAGGGTGCGTTGACGCTAGCCTGATTCATGAGGCGGCAATCGGAAAAATCGCTGGAGAACAGCTTATCAAGCTTATGACGTTGGGACTTACTGAAAAGGAAGCTGAAGAACAGATTGTAAACGGATTTCTTAAATAACAGGAATTCTTCGGTATGCAGCAAAATGAAGATTAGGCAAAAAGACCGGAACGGAAGCTGAAAGAGCTTCGTTCCGGTCTGATTTTTTTTGCTGGTATTGGTTTTTCAGTTCATCCAGTTAGTGATGCTTCTGTCGGTAATTTCAACTTTTACGGAAGATTCGGATATCCCGGTCTTTCCAACCGTACAATACTCATGAGCATAGACTGCTCCTCCTTCTGTCGGAACCGGCTGAGCGATATAATCAAAGCACAGCATCAGATTATTGCCTCTGTATTCGATGAACGACGGAATATACGGATCGGGAGTATCGCAAAAATAACTGTATACAACAAGAGTATTTTCTTTAAAATATGACTCGTCATACGTCTGCATGAGCTTGTCGGTTTTCAAAAGACAGTTGTCAAGTGTTTCCGGAATCGATATTGCAGTATCTGCTTCCGTTCTGCGGTCTTCAAAGGTAGATTCGGTATCATACTTCTCCGTTATGTCGGCGATATATTCCTCAAGCTCCTGAACTGAATTAATTAACCGAAGCTCAGGCTCATACTTATCCGAAGAAGAATCGGCAAGAGTATAATATACTTCCACTGACGCTCCGGCGTCCTTTCCTGCAGTATATTTCTCCGGAATATCGATAGAACGACCGGAAGCCAGCTTCATAATTCTTACAATATCAAGCGTATTGATTTTACCGTCACGGTTTGTATCGGCTGCGATATTATTCATTCCATCATACGCCAGCTGCCAGATATCTCCCGTTACAAATTTCATAGCTCTGACGATATCGACACTGCCCACTTTACCGTCGTTGTTTGTATCTCCCGCCAAGCAAACTTCGGCTATAAGCGGCCATTTCTCCTCGTTTTTCAGAATAAACGAATCGTTTTCAATAAATAAAACTCCGTCCGCTGCGGAAATGTGCGTTACAAAATATCCGTCCTTCGGTACAACTGTGTAATAAATCGTCTGCTCAAGCGGAAGCGCGTTGCCGTCAAGCCGTTCGGTCATTTCGGCGTCGGCATAATAGGCAAAAACAACGTTTTTGTTTATATCTGCCGCCTCTTTATCTTTCCAATGCTTCACAAAATCGTCTTCATCCTCGATTGGTACATATCCGTCCTTAATCAGAGCTTCCGCGTTTTGCGGCGCAGATGCGTAAAGGCATACAGGCGTTGAAACTGTCAAAAGTATTGACGATAATATTAGAGAGAATGCTTTGAATGTTTTTTTCATTTTATTTCCAGCCTTTCTTTTTTGATTGAATTTGTCGAAAAAAACGATATTGTACCATTAGTATATATAAGAAAATACCATTTGTCAATATATTTGCAATAAATAATAAAAATTTCCTTTTTATTATTTTGCAGCAAAGGAAATATCGGACTGAAAGCGGCATATAATAATAAAAATCATCATAAAATCTGCATCAGTATCAATGTCGGTATAAAATTTTCACTTATTTTTTTCGAATACAAATACAGATGGAACGGAAATCAAAAGCGTTTGTCCTGTTGGTTTGTTTGCTGACAAAAGAGATACAAATTAAAGCTTCGGTTTCGGCAGTTTTATCTGTATAAGAAAGGTATGGTACCAAGTATGCCGGTATTCCCTTCATTTAATCTATTATTCGGACGTTTCATGTTTCTTTTCCTTAAAGTATCTGGGTCAGGAAATTTTCCGGAACCGCTTGAACCGGAGCAGGAACATGAGTGTTTTATCAGAATGAAAAACGGTGACAGCGAAGCCCGTAAAACACTGATTGAACACAACCTCAGACTTGTCGCGCACATAATCAAAAAATACGGAACATCCGGAACCGGGACTGATGATTTGATGTCTCTTGGAACGATTGGGCTGATCAAGGCGATTGATTCGTTTGACATAGAAAACGGTACAAAATTTGCAACCTACGCCAGCAAGTGTCTGCAGAATGAAATTTTAATGCATTTTAGGTCGAAGAAAAAGCTTTCCGGAGAGGTCTCGCTCGGCGATACAATCGACACCGACAAGGACGGTAATCCGCTTACATATATGGACATTATATGCTGTGAGGATACAATCGCGGATGACATTGATTTCAAAATAAAATTTGAAAAGGCAAACGCAGCTATTAACCATCTGCTTACTCCGCGTGAGAGAAATATAATCATTCTCCGTTACGGTCTGAACGGAAACCCTCCGATTCCACAGAGAGAAATAGCGGAAACGCTCCATATATCACGCTCTTATGTGAGCCGTATAGAAAAAAAGGCTTTACAAAAACTTCGTTCAGCCTTGTGATAAATTTTACGGTGCGATGTTCTTGACAAGCAATTCAGTCAATACTATAATGTAGTAAAGGAAAATGAAAAGCTTTACAGTCTTCGCATAAATTGCAAAGGGCATTCAATAAGGGGTTTGCTCCGTCTACCAAGGCGATCGTATCTCAAGACGTTAGTATCTCAAGACGATCGTATCTAAAGACGATGGTCATTTATGCTCCCTGCTGACAAGGCGCTGACTGGAAACCAAAGATTCGGAGAGAGGTGATATAATTGCTTTGTTGCGTAACCGACATCGGATCAAATACCGTTAAAATGAATATCTTTGATTCATCAGGTGCTGCGGAAGGACGTATCAAGTCTGTATTTGCGGAAAGTACTACTCTTGGCCTCGGAGGAATGAGGGAAAACGGACGGCTGAGTGAATTCGGAATCAGGGTATTATGCGAAATTCTAAGGCGTTATAAGCTTAATTCCGCCGAAAACGGCTGCGGCATATTTTTTGCATTTGCTACTGCCTCTCTCAGAAATGTTACTAATACCCGGGACGCCGTCGAAAAAGTAAGAGATGAAACCGGAATTTCGATAGATGTTCTTACTGGAGAAGAGGAAGCGCTTTTAAGCTTCAGCGGCATGAAAAGTGAGTATCCGAAGGTCTCTTCAGGCCTTATGATCGATATGGGCGGCGGCAGCACCGAGCTGATTTCTTTTACGGAAAACTGTATATCATCTTCTGTCAGTATTCCTGCGGGGTGTGTAACTTTGCGCGATGCGTTCAGAGAAAATGGAAAAACTTATCCCTCGCCGGATTGTTGCAAGGCTATTGCCGAAAGAATATGTGAGCTTGTGAGCACATCCGGATTTAAACCGGAACACAGCGAAGCATATATGATCGGAGGAACTGCGCGCGCTGTATTCAGGCTTGCGGGGTTTGCAGCAGGAAATATAGAGGTACCCGAAAAACAGGAAAACAATATTGAATATATAACGCTTTGCGGTGAAAAATTTCCTTTTCGCTCCGGCTACAATTCTTCTCTTTCCCATAATCTAAGCATTGATACCGAAGAATTCGAAACTGTTTTTAATTTTTACAGCAAAGCATACTGCGATCGGATAATCGCTAATCATATACGCGCAATTATACCCGAACGATTTGATACTATAATACCGGGTATGGCAGCTCAGAAAGCGATTTTAAGTTACTGCGGTATAGGTAAGCTTAACCTTGTAACAGCAGGAGTGCGAGAGGGATATTTCCTGCGTCTGCTTACTAATGATTTA
>CABPZV010000148.1 GCA_902462015.1 uncultured Eubacteriales bacterium
AATATATTACCATTCCCTTCCATGAATGAAAATTTGCTGTTCAATAGAGTCAAAAAACATTATAAGACTCCGCTAATCGGAGCAGGTAAGAGCCTGACGCTCCATCAGACACTCCAAAGACCGAGCGCAGGATTGCTTATGTAATAAAATTCCTCTCCGTCTGATCCTCGGTTCCAGCCGTCACATAGCTTTTCCGGATTGTATTTTGCAGCCGCGTCATCATATGGGCAGTAGCTGAAGCCTGCACCTTCAACCTCTTCTCCTGTTAACTTTTTCGTACAGTATGTAATTCTGAAACGGCCGTCGGAGGAGCCGTGAATCAGATGCGCCGCAACAGAAAGATTTTCCTTTAAATCGCTGTTTTCCGCCACAAGCCTCAGAACATTTTCACGTCCGACATAACCGTATTTCCGTATAAGCCTGTCGTTTTCAGAATCCTCCCCGAACTGGACGACTCCGGGTGCAAGAACAATCAGATCCCCCCCGTCCGCCATAGCGAGACGCGTCCGGTATATGGCCTTATTTCCCAGCCACGTGCTTTTAAACTCACGCGAGTCAAGATTTACAACACACTTCTTTAAAGGCTTATCAAGCTTGATAAAATTCAGCTGACCGCTTTGGGACACAGCCTCTTCAAAGTTCGAGCGTTCCCTACCACAGTAAAGACCGTGAATATGTACGTCGTCGCCTGTATTGGTCGTAACGGTAAGAATGTATTTAAGCGGTACATCCGCGATAAAATTGCGCTCGGCATAATCAAACACCTTGCGTACAGGGGAAAAGTCCCTGCCCATAATACGCTCCATACCGTAAAATGCGCCGAGCATATGGGAGCTGTTTATCATAGAGCTTCCGCCGCACCCGACAAAAATATTCTTAGAGTAATTAGCCATTCCGACAACCTCATGCGGAACAACCTGCCCGACAGACAAAATCAGGTCATACTCTCCCGATACAATACGGCGGTTGACTTCGACATCAATTTTCTCATTTACCAGTCCCTCGGAAACTTCGGAAACAAACTCTGCCGGAACCTCGCCAAGCTTAACGACATCGGTACGCCAATTGTGAACTATGAGCTTATCAAAATCAACCGTACCCTCAAAAAAAACTCTGCATTCCTTCTCAGACATCGGGACATGAGTTCCCAAAGCCGGCATAACGTCAATGCTGATTTCGGTACCAGTTTTTTCGGTTATATCCGAAAAAATTGACGATAGAACAGCGGTGATATGCCCAGCTCCGCTGTACATTCTTGTAAAGTCTGGCGGTAAAATTAAAACTTTAATTTCGCCCTTCACGTCCCCTCCGGACGACAGACGCCTCTCAGAAATTTCTCTCAGACACTCATCTGTGAAATCCGATAGAACCGCTCTCAGCTCTTCATCCGACATTCCCTTTTCACTTTTAAATATCAAAACAAGTCAACCTTCCTTTGTAGGGTACAGCTCGGCATAGCCGAAGCATATATACATTATATCAAAAAGAGCATTTCTTTTCAATAGTTTTTCTGATTTACTTGAAATATTAATGCTTGTATGGTATACTAACATTAAAGCTAAAGCTTTAATGTGCAAGTTTCGTTTCGCCGTCGCTGACGGCGATTTTGCAAAGCAAAACCCCGAAACGTTGCGGTTTTATTTGAATCTATAGTACAATTCCCGTAAAACTAAAGCTTTAATGTACTGAAGCTTCAATGTACTGAAACTTTAATACGCAAGTTTCGTTCCGTCGCTGACAAGCGGATATTTCAGTTTATCAAAATTTGTTGTCAGAGAGGCTGGAGAGAGACATTCTGCCCTTAGTATAGTTTTATTTAAATAAGGGGCACAGCCCCGTCATGGGGCGTCCGGTGATGGATTGTGCTCCAATCGGAAAACGGAAGTAGACCCCGCCGCCTTGTAGGCGGGGACGTCTTTCGTATAGTTATAAACAGCCTAAAAGGAGACACCGCATGACAGATCTGCTATCGCTGCACAAATATTTTCTTTCCTCTCATCTGAAAAAGGGCGGTGTCGCCGTTGATTTTACAATGGGCAACGGACATGACACCGAATATCTCTGCCGCTCCGTATACGGTGGCGAGAGCATGCCCGGCCATATTTATGCTTTCGACGTGCAGCGTCAGGCATTGGAATCTACAGAAAAGCTTCTGACTGAATCCGGCTGTCCAGAGAATTATACACTTATTCTTGATTCGCACGAAAACGCGGAAAGTTATGTGAAAGAAAAAATCTGCGCAGGAGTTTTTAATCTTGGTTGGCTGCCCGGATCGGATAAGACGGTAACGACAAAACGCGAATCGACAAGAAAAGCCATAGACGCAGCCGTCAGGCTCACAGATCACGGTGGGATCCTTTTAATCGCCGTTTATCCCGGACATGAAGAAGGACGGCTCGAAGGCGAAATGATATACGATATGCTCTCACAAATCAGCAGATTTGAGCTGTCTGTTTCACGCTTTCAAATAATAAACTCACCGTCGTCTCCGTATTTCTTCATTGCAGAGCGAAAATGAGTTCTCAAACTTCGTCTTCGGGCATATTCTATCTCTGACAAACAATCCGCTGTAATTCGTTTATATTAAATAAGAACAGCGTGAAAAATGGAGAAAGCCTTGCTCCAAATTCATTTTTTCACGCCGGAAAGGCACGAGTACTATCATGAAAATTGCTATTCTTGCGGGAGGTCTCAGTCCTGAACGGGACGTTTCTCTCTCCTCCGGAGCTTTAATTGCGGCCGCGCTTATAAATCGGGGACATTCAATTGCATTTATGGATGTTTATATGGATCAGCAAATAAAGGAAAATCCTGATGATTATTTTACAATGGTACCGCCGAAAATTCCATCTATAGCGTCACGCGAGCCGGATCTGAAAAAAATTGCGGAAAACAGGCAAAGACTGCGCGGAAGCGATGCGGATACCAATTCTCTTATCGGGTACGGCGTAACCCAAATATGCCGACATGCAGACATAACATTTTTGGCTCTCCACGGCGCAATGGGTGAAAACGGTCAGATTCAGGCATATTTAGACTGCTGCGGAATAAAATATACCGGAAGCAGTTACGCAGGCTGTCTGCTTGCAATGGATAAGGATATTGCAAAAAGAATGGTAAAGTGCGCCGGAATCGAAACCGCTGAATGGTGCTGTATGGATGTGTCCGATATCAGCACGGAAAAAATAATAAAAACAATTGGTCTGCCCTGCATAATAAAACCCTCGTCATGCGGCTCAAGTGTTGGAATATCGATTGCAGAAACCGAGGAAGATTTAAAAACAGCAATTGAGTCGGCAAAATTACAGCGTCAGGATATAATCGCCGAGCGTTTTATCTCGGGATCGGAGTTCTCTGTCGGAATTCTGTGCGGAGAAGCGCTGCCTTCAATCGAGATTATTCCGATATCAGGCTTTTACGACTATGAAAACAAATATCAGAAGGGATACACGAGAGAAATCACCCCGGCGGACATCCCAGCCAGCCTTGAAAAGAGACTGAGAGATACGGCTCTGCGTGTGCATAAAATACTTCGCTTAGGAAGCTACAGCAGATCCGACTTTATTTACGACGAAAAGACCGACAAGCTTTTCTTCCTTGAGGCAAACACTCTCCCGGGAATGACGCCAACAAGCTTGCTTCCCCAGGAGGCAGCTGCCGCCGGAATTGATTATGCGGCTCTCTGCGAGCGTATCGCACTCACACCTGTAAGCTGAATAGTAGCATCCTGCGCCATGCCAATACTTTTTGTAAAAAAACTATTGACTTTTATAAGCCATTGTGATATAATTATTAGTGTTGTATCTGGGTGTGGCGCAGTTGGTAGCGCGCTACCTTGGGGTGGTAGAGGCCGCTGGTTCAAGTCCAGTCACTCAGACCAGTCTGGAGCCTCGACACGCAAATCGCGTTCGAGGCTTTTTCTTTTTCAAACTAAAGTGCTCACAATTGAGTAGCATCTCTTTTGCTGCTTCTTTACATTAAAAAAGCATTGTACTGTACTTATTTTTTACAGTTCAATGCTTTTTCTGCTTCTATACGATATATAAAAGAAATAACCACCCACTAAAGCGCGAGTGGTGTATCTCCTGACTATAAATCAGAATCGGGAACGACCGCTGTGACACCGGCAATCCGGCTATTCGTAATTAAATTATAACTTGTAGGTTCTTAAAAGTCAATATCCGGGATTAAACTATTACGAAGTGTGTACAGCACTGACAGCTGTGACATAATTTCCGGAAAAGTATTGAATTAAATCTTCCAATATGATATACTGAATCAAAACAGACAAAAAATGCGTGTTCAGACTATAACCTCATAGCATACGCAGTCAGTAAAGACTATAGATCTATTATGGAAGGAAAAAACATATGAAAGTGATAGACAAGAAGATGCTCGGCGGCAAGATTCTCTATCTTGCGAATGAAGCAAACAACTGGGAGGACGGCTCACCTGTCGGCGCCGGAAATATAGCGGCAATGTTGTACGGACATGTTGCATCGGAGCGCATACAGCTCAACGAGGAATTCATCTGGTCAGGCGGCCCTATTCCAAACCCGAAGAGAGTACGCGAGTGTATAGACCATATGCTCGAGATGATTAAAAGGGGCGAGGTATCAGAAGCAGATCAATGGGCAAGAGATAATATGGACGACTGCTTCAACAGAATAAAGTCATACGAAACGGCAGGAGACCTCTGCCTCGATATCCACGGTGCAGAATTAGAATTCTCTGATTACCGCCGGGAAATCGATCTTGAAGACGGGATAGCTTCGGTCACATATAAAGTCGGCGGAACAAGATACAGAAGAGAGCTATTCGCATCATATCCTGACAATGTTATTGTCTTTCACATGACGGCGGATAATCCCGGTTCGATTACATTCAAGGCACACTTCGAACGTGAAATAGACAATTTTGAAAGGATATGCCGGGAAAATCTTCTTACGCTTGTCGGAGAGACGCAGTCAGGGGGACATAAATTTGAGATTAAAATCGGATTTTACCCTGAGGGAGGCTGTCTCGGATCGACTTTGGATAACGTATTCGTTGAGGGCGCGGATTCCTGCACAATTTATATCACAATACAGACGCTTGACAGAAGCAGACGCAAAGCCCCCTCAATAAAAAAAATCGCCGAGAGAGGATATGACGCTGTAAAGGAAGCTGC
>CABPZV010000149.1 GCA_902462015.1 uncultured Eubacteriales bacterium
GGGCTCGCCCCGTCAAATGGCGTGGCAACCATTCCAGTCGGAGATTGTATCTCCCACTGAATGGTGAATGTAACCCGTCGCCTGAAAGGCGATCGCCATTAAAGCGGCAGTTTTAATGGCGATTGTCTTAATGGCGGGACATCTTGCCTAAGTTATATTTTTTGATTCCGATTACAAGTACTGTAACTATAATCGACAGCAGTATAATAACTGTTACTGCCGTAACAATCATCCAGCGTTTAACATAAAATAAAATCTCTCCGCTTGCACTAAGCCCAATTGTGTATTTTCCGTCTCTAACTCTCAGATGCGAAGCCGCCAAAGCAATATTTTCCGCAGAATCGCTTTCGATTAATACCGTCCCTGCTTTAGAATTCTGTCTGTATATAAAATTCCCATTAGAATCGGACATTTCATCATATACTTCAATATAAGCCGCAATATCCGCGCCGTTTAACTCACCGACTTCTATCCTATTGAATCCCTCAGATGTCCTTATAAGCGCAACAGAGCTGTCTTCATATACAAACGCGGCGGCATTCATGTAAAAATCACCTCGGTTAAACACCGCCGTACCAACTGTACCCGGAACTGCCGTACTATGTCCAATCACTCCTCCGCTGAAAGAAAAATGTCCGTCATTGAACACTCCTCCTCCAAAATCCGCGCTGTTCCCGGTAATTGAACCGTAACTTAGCACAAAAACACCTTCGTTTAGTACCGCTCCGCCGTGTGAGGCGGTATTTCCGCTTACATCTCCGTTCATAAAGCTTATATTTCCCTCATTAAAGACACCGCCGCCGCGCTCTGCCGTATTGTCATTTACTTTAATATACGCAGAGTGACCATTACCACGGTTATAGACCGCCCCGCCAAATTCCGCTTCGTTGCATACAAAAGCCACGCCTGAAAAGGTAAGAGACGCATTTTCATCCGCATACAAACCGCCGCCGCGCTCCGCTGTATTTCCGGAAATATAGCCTCCTGAAAGAATAGCCTGTCCGCTGTTTATGAATACACCGCCGCCACTAAGCTCTGCTATATTTTTTGCTCCGCGTGTAACGGCTCCGCCGTATGAATCTATTCCTTTATATTCACCTATTATTCCTCCGCTGATTTCTAATATACCGGAATCTACATATACGGCGCCGCCAAGCTCTGCACCGCAATCCGAAATTATACCGTCATTTATCGTAAGCCTGCCGGATTTAAGATACACTGCGCCTCCATACTGAGCAGAAAATGAATTTATCTGCCCGCCTAAAACCGTAATAACACCGCCGTCTGAAAACAATGCGCCTCCATATGTTCCCGTTCCTCCGGTCAATACAACTCCGCTGTTCAGCGTAACAGAACATCCGTTTCCGACAAAAATAAGAGACTCACACTGTGTTTCTTCACACGCCAGAAGCAGAGAGTCGGCTGAAGAGTCATCCTCCGAACCTAAAATAAGCTCCGCTCCATTTTCAAGTTTAAAAAGAGATTCGTCTCCACAGGAAGACGAAATTATACATCCTCCACCTGTTAACCGGTAACTGCCGCCATTCAATGTCAAAGGATTTTCGACTTTTATATCCCGTATTAGCAAAATATCTCCGTTTTCCGATACTATCGCGGCCTCACCGCCGCCAAGTGCACGGATAAATTCGGAAACATCTTCAACCAATCCTCCGGGTGCGGAAAGCTCCCCATATTCAGCACATTCCGCCTGAGCTGTAAAAGAAAGCAATACCGCGGCTAAACCTGAAAAAAAAGCAATCCTAAGTATCTTTTTTATCTTCATTTCTGCAACCATACCTTTCCCTAAAAACAGATTTTCTTTTCATAAGAACAAGGCGTTTCTGTGAAATTGACAATCGAATATCTTGTCAGTAAACAAAAGAACTTCATAATTTCAGTAATAACAGAAAACGGCAGTACCGCTCATAAGCAGCTCTGCCGATTTAATTCTATACTATATGGTATTAATAAAGACGTAATTATTCTGCATCTTCCGCGTGAACATCGACCGATCTTACCGCTGTACGAAGAATACGGATTTTAGTGCAATTCCTCGTCGTTTCTATTACAAGAGTTTCATCCTTTATACTGACAATTTTACCGATAATTCCGCCTATCGTTGTGATTTCATCGCCCACCTGCAGGCCATTGCGCATAGCATTAGTTTCTTTTTCCTGCTTCTTCTGAGGACGAACCATGAAAAAGTAAAAAACAACAAGAAGCACTAAAAGCATTCCTATTGAAAGCCATGAACCGGCTCCGGTAGATACAGTCTCGGCCGCTGCATCTCCAGCTTCAAGCAAACTGAACATTATTTATATCCTCCGGTATTTCTTTATTACTGTTTACCATTATACACTACGACACAATGTTTGTCAATGATATTAATTCCATTAAAAAGAAAGTTAACAATCTTTTCCCTTTACTTCGGCACATCTTACCTCAAAGGAATCTCCTCCTGGATATTGCAGGCACTTTAACAATATGCCATCGCCATCTTTAATCATTTTCATCTCATGGTAATAGGCATAACCGTCACAAAGCATACGTATTTTATACTCATTGCCCTGAAAAGCATAAGTTGCATTTAAACGGCTATACGGCCTAATAACAAAAGGAAAACTGCATTTTGGTACGCCAAAACCTAAGTCGTTATAAATCCATTCATTATATCCGGATTTAATCTCATAACTTCCGCGACACCCTTCAAATTCAGTCAATCCATACGACACAAGACGAATTGATTTAATGCCCAATGGATTATCAGGAACTGAATAAACACCGCCGAATAAGCTATCTGTCTCCTGTTCTTCCGGCACAGACGAGCCACTCATAAATTCGCTCTTTCTTTTTTTGAGAACAGATGAATCGCCGATATTAGACTCACAACAGTCAATTCCAGGTATGAGACAGTCCCATATGCCCTTCAGCAAATACTGCGAACATTCCGACCCGGAAAAAACGGCTACAACAAGATCATGTTCCGGAACGATAACACAATACTGTCCAAACGCACCGTCGGCACGGTAAGCCCCTTTGTAAACACAACGCCATATCTGCCAGCCGTATCCGCAATCCCAATCTGAAGGCTGCCACTCCTTGCACTCTCTAAGTTCGTCGAGCCACGCCTGCCCCTCCATATCTGCAGTAGACACAAGAGCAGACGTCGCCCTATCAATAAGCTCCGGAGACAAAAGCTGTCTGCCGTCAACACTCCCACGGTTAAGCAAAAACTGTCCGGTCTTAGCAGCAGAAAGTATGTCTATATTAAGTCCAAAACCCCCATATGAATTTCCGTCAGAATCACTCTCCCAAAATATATTTTCAATACCTATCGGCTCAAATAGTCTCGGAACTAAATATTCTGATAAAGACATCCCTGTCACTTTGCTAATAATCAACGAAATCATATATGTTGCTCCGGTATTATAAACATATTTTGTTCCGGGCTCAAGCAAAACATCTGAAGACAAAAACATTTTAACCGGATCGGAATCATTAATTATAAAATCAGCATTATCAGGATAGTGCCCTGTTGTCATAGTCAAAAGATGTTTTACTTTCATCTTTTTCATGTTCTCACATATCTTGACCTCTGAACACACCTCAGGGAAAAAGGAGATTACATAATCCTCTTCGTCAATAAGTCCCTCCTGCATTGCATACATTACACCAATCGATGTAAATGTCTTACTCATCGAGTTTAACATATGCAAACTATCTATTTTATAAGGCTTCCATGCACAAAGTGAAATAAGCTTTCCTCCGCGCATTATTGCACATGAATGTACATGGGTATTCATTTTATCCCAATAGTCAAACATTCTTTCAATTGCCTTGCTGTCTACATTTTGTTTCTCAGGCACACACTGTTCAAGAACCATATTAAAATATATCCATCTCTTTAGTATTTTTCTCTTTTCAATTTATATGTAAGATACATAATTTATACAACTTTAAAGCTTGTCTGTAGCGAAGGAATCCTTAACATCAGCCGATGTTCTCAGCTGTGCAAATATAATACCTGCAAAAATCAAAATACATCCTATGTACCCGCGCAACGGCATAGTTTCGTGAAGTATCAAAGCTCCGCCAATTGCTCCAAACACTGATTCGGTCGACAATATAATCGCCGACCACGTTGGATCGGCATTTTTTTGACCGACAATCTGACAGGTATATGCAACGCCGACAGACATAAAGCCACCGTACAAAATAGGAATAATAGCTCCTGAAATCCCGGAAAGTGTAATATCTTCGAAAATCAGAGCACAGATCAAACTAATTGCACCACATACAAAAAACTGCCCCATCGCAAATTTAATAGGAGGTACGTGCTTTGTAACATAATCAATAATTATAATATGGGATGTCCAAAATAATGTACCAATCATCAGTACAATATCGCCCATCGATATTCCTTCAGTACCATTCATACATATGAGATATAATCCTGTTACCGATAATGCTACACCAATCCATGTAAACACACCAACACGTTTGTGCATAAAAAGCGCACATACCGGTACAAATACCGTGTAAAGCCCCGTAATGAAACTTGCTTTTCCGGCACTTCCGGTAAGAAATATTCCGTATTGCTGCAAGGAGGAGGCGGCAAACAAAGCTATTCCGGCAATAAATGAATAAATTAACAATAGCTTTAATTCTTTTTTAGAGGTTTTCTTCTTTTCAAATATCAGAATTACCGGCAGAAGTGAACATGCTCCTAATATAAATCTTATTCCATTAAACGTAAATGTTCCGACATAGTCTGCTCCAACACGCTGTGCAACAAATGCAAAACCCCAGATTATTGCAGCAATCAATAGAATCAGTCCGGACTTTATTTTATTATTCATAATAGTACCTCATACAAAGCAGCAAAAACAAAAATTTAAAACATAAGACAGCGGCACCGTGAAAATGAATCCGATCCGGCAACGAAATCTTTGAATTCCTACGGTACACATAAGCAATCTCTAACAATTTACATTAAAAATAAAAAGACCTGAAACCGAGCAGGTTAACAGGTCAATTCAAGATGTTCATAGAGAACCGAATAAAAACAATACGAATAAAGGATTACGCTTGAAAAGTTCAAGCCCTCGGTCTTTTAGTATCGGTTAGCTTAACACATTACTGTGCGTACACCTCCGAC
>CABPZV010000150.1 GCA_902462015.1 uncultured Eubacteriales bacterium
GAAGCGTGGGAGGTTAGTGAGAGTTCAATTTCTTTGTCGTATATTCCAAGCAATTTCTTGTTCCAAAAATCAAATACAAGATATTCTCCATCTTCAATATGGAGTTCATTCTGAAGATTTACGGTATATTTCGCATCGCAGTCCTGCATATTGAGAAGGTCAAAAACATTCCAGCATTCAAACGCGGTATTAACCGCTAAAGTTACAAAGAAGCGTTTTCCGTCATGTACTGCCTCTCTTACGTCCATGGGGTGGATGTCGAGCGTTGGAAGCGCACGGCGCAGCATTTCGATGCGGTCGGCAGGGAGCTCTGTAAGCTCGTCTCCGAATGTTACGGGCAGACCAAGCAACGAAACTGCCGATACTCTGGATTTTGCTTGTTCAAAGTTGCTGAATTCGGGACGGATTACTACGTTATCAGGATCGCAGTAAAATGATACATTGTGGAAAGAATAGAAACGAAGAGCCCTTTCAACAAAATCACCTATAAAATCACACCAATGGAAAATATCATTACCTATTCTTGCCGTGTCAGCGACATCCGACAGCATCAGAACCTCTCGGTCGTTTCCTCCGGCACAGGACATCATATAGAAATTGTCGCCGACGACTTCACGTGCTTTAAGGCATATGCGGCGAAGCGCTTCTGTAGAAGTAACTTCAGGATGCTTGAGAACCTCGTGATATGCATCTGCATATCCGACAGTGGTAGGAAGGCAGTCCCATTTTACCGCGTCAAATCCCCAATCTTTAATTTGATTGAAAGCGCGTGGAATTAATTCATTTATTACACGTTCATCTGTAATGTCGAAAAAGTATTTTCCGCACCAGGTTGTACAGTCTGTATAGATACAGTCTTCGAATTCCTTGCAGATTTCAGTAAATCCAGGCTCTATAGTCGGAGCAATCCATAAAACTGGAATAAATCCAAGTTTTTTTATCTCGTCCGACATGTATTTAAATCCATGCGGATATTTTTCTGAATTAGGCTGGAAAAAACCGACGTTGTCAGGAGCATTTTCATCTCCGAAATCTCTGTGACACCAATCCCAGTCGATCCATATTGTCTGAGCGCCGTAATCATAGAGAAACTCACGCTGGAATCTTGCGTTTTTGAGAACTCTTTCTTCGTTTGCTTCAAATTTGATAGAGTACCATGTCATCCATCCTGTATGAGCGGTAGGAAAGGCGTTATTCTTGTTTATGTAGGAATATTTTGTGCGGAAGCGTGTTTCGTAAACGTGAATAATTGATTCAACGGTAAAGAATCCGCGTGCTTCAAATGTATAACAGCCGTCTGAGTGGGAAAAACCGAGTTTTCTTCCTCGACTTCCCGAAAAACGGAGAGCCTCGTCACATTTTCGGTCAAACAGGCAATCGTCGATTGTAGATGTAGCGGGGCCGTACGCCGCGCGCAGATCGTCTGCCGAAATGTCTCGGTCAATGCACATTGCGAAACAGTCTTCAACATTTCCGAAGTGAACATTACCGGAAATAACAGCGGTGATTCCTTCGGGAAGAAATTCTGATTCGGCCTCAATTCGGTCACGTTTGACGCGGAATGTGAAATTTGTCTGTTCTGCAAATCCCTCCGGAGCATCTGTCAGCTCCATTCTAATCATTGAGTAAGTCTCGTGCAGCGGCTGATCCCAAACATATTTTACTGATCCGAAGGAACAGAGATCTGCTATGGTTTTTCCATCGGAGTTTTCAAAGCGGACCGAAATATTATCCGCTATTATTCCGCGTCCCTCATAAATGAAACGGGAAAGCCTTGTTTTAGGGTCAATCTGGACTGCAAGATCAAAATAATTGACATATGTATTATTTCGTTCGTGCTGCATAATAATTTTCCTTTCCGATACGGCTGGATACATTTAACCCAATCCTATTTTTTAATTTTAATGAGATAAATCTGAAAAATTTTTTCAGACCAAAGTTTTGAGCATTTTTCATCAGATAGTCTGTTATTTAATGCAAGATGAAATCGCTCAAAACTTTAAGTATCTACTAAAGGCATGGTCATGATATGAAAATCTATCTACCGCGTGCATTATATCAGATGACGTCTGCAAAGTCAATCATTTTTTTATTTTTTTAAATTTTAAATTTTTATTGACAAAATGGAATATTTGTGCTATTATTTTAATAGATAAAGAATACATTTATTCTTCGGGGCAGGGTGTAATTCCCGATCGGCGGTAAAGTCCGCGAGCGTAGTTATGCGCAGATTTGGTTAGATTCCAAAACCGACAGTTAAAGTCTGGATGAAAGAAGAAACGGCATTTATATGCAGAGCTTTTTCTGTATGTCTGTCATTAATCATCGCTTTCAAAAAATCCTCCGGAGAGTGTCCGGAGGATTTTTCTTATATATATATTCTTCGGATACTAAAATTTTTTTGGTTTAAAACCGGAAAGGAAAAACTTTATGAACAAACTGAAAGAAGAAAATTCGAAGATTCTCCGCGTAGCCATGATAGGAATGCTTTGTGCGCTTGCGTATATAGCAGTTGCTTTCGGACGAATTCCTGTCGTACTTTTTCTTAAATATGATCCTAAGGATGTAATAATTGCGCTTGGCGGTTTATCGCTTGGACCGGGTGCGGCCGCGCTTATTTCGGTAATTGTATCTCTCTTGGAAATGATAACGATATCGGATAACGGTATAATCGGATTTCTGATGAACGTTATTTCTACCTGCTCATTTGCATGTACTGCCGCTATAATATACAAAAAGAAGCACAATTTCACGGGAGCTGTTCTCGGGCTTCTTTCAGGATTGCTTTCGATGATTATATTGATGATACTTTGGAATTGGCTTGTTACCCCACTGTATATGGGTGTACCGCGGTCTGCTGTTGTAGATCTTCTTATTCCGGCCTTTCTTCCGTTCAATTTTGTAAAGGGCGGACTTAATATGTCGCTTACACTCCTTTTGTATAAGCCTATAATGCTTGCTCTGCGCCGTTCGCACCTTCCTCTTTTTGAAAGTATGGAATTGTCTGAAGCTTCTTTAAGCCCTTCGGACAAAATGCCTGGTTTCCGTTTTAAAGCGGTATTTGTCGCACTTCCGATTTTAGCGGTCAGTGTTGCAGTTATGATTTGGCTTATGACAAATTCGTGATAGCTTTGTAAACCTTATACTAAAATGACCGGACATATAAAAACTTGTACCCCCTGTATGCTTTAACAGGGGGTATTTTTATCAACCAGGACAGTTCATTCAGGGGGAGCGATATGATTAGTTTTTCAACCGATTTTTCAGCTGCTTCAGCAATGACTTGAAACGGCAGTTTTCACGGATTGAATTATATACCGGCTGCTCTAAATAATGAGATCTAATAATCAAATTATCTGCTTAATTTTAGTGTGTATCTCCGGGATCGTCTGCCGACGAAACGTCTTGTGACGGGCTTTCAGCAATCATTTCAGACAGGCCTTTTTCGGAAAGGCGTTTAGCTGAATTTTCGTTGATAATCGCAATAATTACTGCAGTGAGAGGAATAAAGAAGAGAATTCCGATGATGCCGAAAAGACTTCCGCCGATCAGAGCGGCTACAAGTGTGTAGAGCGCTGAAAGTCCTACGGAATTTCCTACAACATGAGGATAGATGAACTGATTTTCAATAAACTGTACGCATAAATAGACGATAACACATAGTATCGCCTTTGAAGGGTCAACGATAAAGGCAAGTAGGACGGACACCACGCATGACAGGGTAGCTCCCACGTATGGCAAAAGCGCGCAGAAAGCTGTAATAACACCGACGAGGCTTGCATAAGGCAGACGAAAAACAGTAAATGCTATAAACATAAGAACGCCGAGAATGATCGCTTCAACGCATTGTCCTGACAAAAACTTTGCAAAGGTTTTTCCGAAAAGCGAACAAAAATAAGTTATTCTGTCTGCCGCTGGCTTTTTTAAATACGCATAGGCTAAATTTTTTGCCGAGCTGCAAAGATGTTTCTTATCAAGCACCATATAGATTGCTATAATAACGGCAAAAATGAAGGATATCGTGATATTTACAGTTGATGATATTACTCCTATAAATGATGACAAAAATGTCGTGATATAGGAAGAGACATTTTTCATAAGTCCTTCAAGATCTATTTTTGATATTGCTTTGGAAAACCACTCTGTTGAAATTCCTTTTTCGGACATGAATTGAAGTAAATATTGAAGCAAATCCGGAATTCTTTTTTCGGCTATGCTGTAAATACTCTGCACAGACTGGACAAGTGCCGGGACAATGAATGCTATGACAAGAGTTATTGCAAGTAGAATGCATATAATTGTAAAGATAAAGCTTGTAATCAGGACAGTCTTTTCCAAAGGTTTATGTTTTCTCTTATTAAATATTTTTCTGATGATTTTTTCAGTACCGCATACCGGTACGCTTATGAATAGTGCGAGTATGGCTCCGACCATAACCGGCATCAGCAGAGACAGAAGGTTCCCGATTATGCTGACCACGGATGAAAAATTCAATAAAACTGCAAATATTAACGCTCCGCATATTACAAGTATCAGGTTTTGCTTTAACTTTTTATCCATAATTTAAAAAGACCGTATCCTTTCTTCAGTATTTTTCTCAATTGTTGCTTTAATTTGCTGCATTTTCAGGTCAAGCAATGCGCTGGTTTCTGCACATTCCTTGAGATCCTTTGCGGTACTTTTCAAAATTTCATCCGATAGATTTTTCTTATAGCGAAGACGATGCTCGATATTTGCCCAGAATTCCATAGCAATTGTTCTGAACTGTACTTCGACCTTCATACTTCGTTTACCCTGCTGTAAAAAGATTGGAATTTCAACGATAAGGTGAAGGCTTCTGTAGCCGTTTTCTTTAGGCTTTATTATGTAATCCTTTTTTTCGATGACTTTAATATCATCCTGTTTGCTAAAACATTCAGCAAGCATGTAAATATCGTCTATGAATGAGCAGATAACGCGGACGCCTGCGATGTCATATATATTGCTTTCGACGGATTCAATCGTCATTGGCAGCCCCTTACGTATCATTTTTTCTGTTATACTTTCTATAGACTTGAGCCGCGTGCGGATGTTTTCAATTGGATTTCGTTCATGATGAAGAGAAAATTGTTCGTTAAGTACTTTAAATTTGGTTTCAACCTCAAGAATAGCGCAGCGA
>CABPZV010000151.1 GCA_902462015.1 uncultured Eubacteriales bacterium
GCGCCAAAGGTAGGAGGAATTATTCGCCTTACAGGTTTTATAATAAAAATAACATTAATCACCGAGCTTGCGGGCGCGGTATTGATGTCTCCGGTATTTTGCAAAGAATTCGGTATTCTACGCGGAATCTGGATGTCCTTATTCCATTCAATTTCATCATTCTGCAATGCGGGATTTGATATTATGGGATCGGCCGAAAAATTTTCATCACTAACATTATTTGCCGAGAATCCGGTGATAAATATAGTTATAATGTCGCTCATAATATTTGGCGGTATAGGATTTTTAACATGGGACGATATCAGTACAAACAAATTTCATTTTAAGAAATACCGTATGCAGTCGAAGGTAATATTGTGCACAACAGCCACGCTCCTATTACTGCCGGCGCTTTATTTCTTTTTCACCGAATTTCGGGACGAGCCGATATCCCGCAGAATATGGATATCCCTGTTCCAGGCCGTTACTCCGAGAACAGCCGGATTCAACACGGTACCGCTGAATACGTTAAGTGAAGCAGGGCTCGGAATACTGATAATACTGATGCTGATAGGAGGTGCGCCGGGTTCAACAGCAGGAGGGATGAAGGTCACGACAGTTGCAGTTCTGTTCAAAAATGCAATGTCGGTATTCAGAAAAAAGGAGCATCCGCAGTTTTTTGGAAGATCGGTATCCGATGACACAGTAAAAAGTGCTGCTACGATTTTTTTACTGTATACATCGATGTTCATATCCGGAGGAATAGCAATCAGTATAATTGAAGAGCTTCCCCTGACAACATGTCTATTCGAGACCGCATCAGCAATCGGTACCGTAGGCTTGTCGCTCGGCACCACCCCGGCGCTATCTACAGCCTCCAAGCTCATACTAACCGTGTTAATGTATCTCGGGCGCGTCGGAGGGATGACGCTGGTATTTGCAGCGCTCTCATCAAAAGCAAAAAACATATCTAAATTTCCGCAGGAAAAAATCATAGTAGGATAGCTCCACAAATCAAAGTAAAAACAAAGGGAATGATAAATAATATGAAAACAATACTTTTAGTCGGTCTCGGAAGATTCGGCAGGCATATTGCCATGCATTTAAATCAGCTTGGTCATCAAGTCATGGCAGTGGATTGTAATGAAAACCGCGTAGAAGCAGTTCTTCCCTACGTTACAACGGCTCAGATAGGTGACGCCACAAATTCTGAATTTATCTCCACACTTGGAGTAAGAAATTTTGACCTTTGCATTGTCGCCATAGGGAACGATTTTCAAAGCTCGCTTGAAGCGACTTCCCTGCTTAAAGATCTTGGAGCAAAGATGGTAGTATCACGTGCCGCGAGAGACGTACACGCAAAATTTCTGCTCCGTAACGGTGCAGATGAAGTTGTCTATCCTGAAAAGCAGCTTGCAAAGTGGACTGCGATACGTTACACAGCCGACCACATCCTCGACTATATTGAGCTTGACGGGGACAACGCAATCTTTGAGGTCACAGTTCCGCAGGAATGGATCGGAAAAACTATAGGACAAATTGACATCCGAAAAAAATACAAAATCAATATCATGGGAATAAAAGCAAACGGAAAATTAAATCTGGATATAAGTCCAGAAAATTCCTTTGCAGCCGGAAACACCATATTAGTTCTTGGAAACTACAAGGCTATACAGAAATTCTTTCACATATAAAAAACAGTTGAAAAAAAACAAAGTTCATGCTATACTTGTACTAACAGCATCCATGATGTCTGAGAGGAAGTATAGCTTTTTTGCTGTATAACAAACATAACTTAAAAGGGCTTCAGGAAGTTATATATAATGAACAAAACATTGATACTTGTCATCACAGAGGATGTGCAGAATCAAAATCTAATAACGGCGTCGCTCAAAACACATGATTACCGATATTTGACCGGGCAAAACGGCAAGACAGCGATAATGGAAGCGTCTACGCACAATCCTGACATTGTACTGATCGATTCCCAGCTAAAGGACATGTATTCAAAAGATGTAATAAAAAAAATCAGAAGCTGGTCGAATATCCCGATTATTGTCATCGGAAACTCAGACGAAAAAGAAGAACGGATCGAGCTTCTTGACTCCGGGGCTGACGATTATATATTAAAACCGTTTTATGTTGAAGAGCTTCTTGCGAGGATAAGAGTATCAGAGCGTCACCTCAGTTTTATGAAGAAACAGCTGGTAAAAGAGGCCCCGATATTTAAAAACGGCAGATTAATCATCGATTATTCGTCAGGATGTACATATCTCGGAGACGATGAACTATATCTCACGCCAACCGAATATAAGCTGCTGTGCATACTGTCGCAAAACGTCGGGAAAGTACTGACACGGAATTATCTGACGCAAAAAATATGGGGAAGGAGCTGGGACAGCGACGCCTATTCACTTCGTGTATTTATAGCTTCACTCCGAAAAAAACTGAACAGCGGAACAAATTATGAGGAATACATCCAAACATTCCCCGGTACCGGATACCGCATGATAAAAATTGGCTGAGCAAGCTTCTGAGGATCGGACAGCTTACAAAGTTTTTACATAATACTGATTCATAATTTTACACCCTGCTGTTAAAATATAAATATCGGTTTAACTGCAGTTAGCACATTTTAATAACGAATTTGCTAAAAAGCCGTATCAGACGGACTGACAAAAATAAAACTAAAAAAGGCGCTGTGCGCCTTATAGAATACGTACTGCGCGTACAGAAAGCAAGAGGTTACGGATTGAATAAAATTCTTGAAAAAAAGGGATTCATCTGCGATATGGACGGAGTTATTTATCATGGAAATAAGCTTCTTCCCGGGGTAGGCGAATTTTTAAAATGGCTCAAAGAAAATGGTAAAAGCTATCTTTTCCTGACAAATTCCGGACAATATACACCGAGAGAGCTTCAGCAAAAGCTTCACCGTCTCGGACTTGAGGTTGACGAGTCCCACTTTTATACAAGCGCACTTGCAACAGCTCAGTTTTTAAACAGTCAGTCACCGGGCTGCAGCGCATACGTAATAGGAGAACATGGCATACTAAACGCACTCTATGATGTAGGGATAACCTACAACGATGTAAATCCTGATTATGTTGTCGTCGGAGAAGCGAGCAGCTATAATCTTGAGATGATAACAAGAGCAATCCGGCTTGTGAACAAGGGAGCAAAGCTTATTGGAACAAACTATGACCTCACAGGACCGACCGAGGAAGGAATTGCTCCGGCATGCCGAGCGCTTCTCTCTCCGATTGAGCTGGCGACCGGCAATTCGGCATATTATGTCGGCAAGCCGAATCCATTAATGATGCGCACGGGATTAAAGCTATTAGGCGTACACTCTGAAAATGCCGCGATTATCGGCGACAGGATGGACACCGATATCATTGCCGGAATCGAATCCGGTCTCGACACCGTACTTGTATTATCTGGGGTAACGGAGAGAAACGACTGTCTAAAGTTTCCGTACCGACCGCGCGTGATACTTGACGGAGTGGGAGACATCCCGGCCGCGGCAAAAAGATTAGCCGAAAAAAGCGGCAAATAATTTATAATAAAAGCAGACCTATAGCAGACCTAAAATTTCATAAAAATACATCATTGTCATAAAAATCAGGTGTGTCTATCACAAGTTCATGATAGACACACCTGATTTTTTAATTTATCTGCTGTCATTATTTAGTTTCACCAGAATCATCATTAATATCAGACTTATCGATGTTTTCTGCGGAATCTTCAATATCAACAGTCCGGCCGTCGTTTTCATCAGATTCTTCATTAGCTTTTAAAGCCAAGCCTTTAGGATTATCAAACACCAGGTCATTCATTCTATTTATGCAATCACAACAAATATCTTTGTTTATAACCCTCACTAAATCATCCTGAGCCCCACAGAAAAAGCATTTGGGTTCATACTTTGAAATCTTAATGCTCTTGCCTTCAAGAGTTATAACGACCTTGTCTGATTTATGTAAGTCAAGCTCATAAAGCATTGCAGCCGGAATAATAACTCTTCCGGCCGTGTCGACATTTCTTATAATCATAGTACTACTTCCCCTTCTCTGCACAGTTGAGCGCCGGTATAAGCTGCGCAGTCATTAAATTTTTTTTATTAAGTATAACAATAACGGGGACATGCGTTGTCATATCACGCATTTTAACGCAGACACACCGTTTACAACATTCAAAATACAAGTCAGAACGCGCTGCCGACAGAAATAATCTGCACCGCATCAACAATACTGCCGTTTCATCGGCATATACCCAAAAAATAACCCTCAAAAATTAATAGTCATACTCTGTGATTCTTGTAATCGTCTCTTTTAAAACATACGTACCATCATCGGACAGTTCGTATACATTAATTTTAGTATGCAGTCTGTAATGATAACCAGACTGCAGATCTGACGCGGTGTCAGACCAAATGAGGTAGCAGTCGTTACTTGATGGGAAATAACTGTTCACGGCGTTTCTCCATTGGCCATTGATATATCTCTGCAGGCTTACAGTTGCCTCAATACGGTCAATATGATTATAAGCTCTGACATAAACTCTCATCGAGGCCGTACCGTCCTCTATCGACAGATTATTAGTAACAGTACCGACATCCGTCCAATAAGGAGTAATCTCAGCTGCATTCAGCGAGACAAACGAACTGACGGCTGCAAACAAAAGCAGCGAAATTAACACTTTTTTTAAATATTTCACTCTAACACACTCCCTTTTTTTAAACAGTCCGCAAAATAACACAAATCATTTTACGACAAAAAAGCATAAAAATCATTCTAACAGAGTTTCGGGTCATACAAACAAAGGATATAAGCCGGGAACGATATCGCGAGGTAAGCAAGGTGTAAAAAATTATTTTTCTGTACATCCAGCTGCAACTCTGACAGCCTCATCACAAGAAATCTCGCCGAAGATTTCAATTGTCACATTTTTATAATATACAATCAAAATCACAGAATCATCCTTTTGTGAAATAAAGCTATAAGGGTCAAACATGTATTCAGAGCTTTCCACATCAACTCCTTTAATCAAATTTTTACCGTTTTCGAAACTAATAGTAAAAAACTTTCCGGTGTCAGAATTGCTGTATTTGCAAAGTTTAATATCGGAATCGAAAACAGTATCAGTCA
>CABPZV010000152.1 GCA_902462015.1 uncultured Eubacteriales bacterium
CGCTACGAAGAATATTTGCTCTGGAAACGCAAAAAATAAGCCGCCCAGCGAGACCGTAAGGTCGCTGGGCGGCTGTTTTTGCCTCTTGACAAATACGTAAAATACGTATACAATAAAGACGTAATCCTGAAAGAAAGGAGGGGCACCCGCCATGCCGATGACTCCCAAGCAAATGATTCGCTTGCTGGAGCAGAACGGCTTTGTTTTAGTCAGTGCAAATGGGTCACACTACAAGTACCATAACCCAACTACCAACAAAACCACTGTCGTTCCATTTCACGCAAAGGATCTGAAGCCCGGTACCGAGAAAAATATTCTCAAATTGGCCGGACTCAAAAAGTAAGAATATGATGATTGTAGACTTCATATTCTGAAACTGCGAAGCACTGCATAGACTATTCTACAATTTCCAACCAATAATGTAGACCTGTTAAGTGAAGGTACATTGATTGTTTGTTGAATTATAAAAGGTGAGGTCACATTATGAATGCTATTTTCTATCCTGCAATTTTTCACCCGGAAGAAAGCGGGTACTCTGTTGAGATTCCCGATATTGAGGGCTGCTTCACCCAAGGCGATACCATGGACGAAGCTGTCCGCATGGCACAGGATGCCATCGGCCTTATGCTGGAAGATTGCAAAGTCTGCCCGGAGCCTTCTGTCCCTTCTGCGCTCCACGTTGACCCAGAAGATTTTGTAGTGATGGTGCCTTTCGATATGGAAGAGTACGAAAAGCGGTACAGACCCGTAAAGAAAACCCTTTCCATTCCCGGCTGGCTCAACGATGCCGCCGAATCGGCACACATCAACTTTTCCGGCGTCCTTCAGGATGCGCTGAAAGAGAAACTCCATCTGGCGTAAGTATAGGCATAAGTACAGCAACAGCCGCCCAGCGAGACCGTAAAGATCGCTGGGCGGCTGTTGTTATTTAGAACGACTTCACCGTTTTGGAGCTTAGATAAGACAGTTTTATTTATGTTCACACATAAATATCTTAACTCATTATCGCTGGATGTTTCTAATTTCTGCAAACTCATCTTTATCTTTGCTAACGATTCGCCAGCAGTTTAGAACTTTCCGACTCTCTTCAGAAATTCCTTCATTATTTAGTTTTGTTGCTAGTACCACTGCCCATCGACGAATGTCGCCCTTCTCTGATGCCGTTGCCACCGTATCATCCGAAGAAATTCGAGTTTGTTCCACAAGCTGAGAAAGACCTGTCAATATGAGTTCCATAGATTGCATCGTCAACAGATCAGAGCGATATTGTACTGCATGAGAAACAGTCTGTAAGGCGGACACCAACTGTTTAGGAACACCCCAAGCAATCTGTTGAGCCGCAACTTCTAACCCTATGCAAAGCTCATCATCTGGAAGCAACCTTTTGTCGGGATTACATATTGCAGTAGCAAGGACATTATAACAACTGTGCGTACGTTTGGTATCAGCAGATCGCAAAGAATGCCCCAAATCCTTTTTTGAATCAAAATCCTGTTTCAAAAGTATTGACCAATATCGCTTTATACCATGATGACCGATATGACGTGAGTCACATTGAGTTATGATTGCCGACATTACAGCACAGTCCTTTTCTGTCGGTATCCACTGCGAGCGAAGAGTAGTAAAAATCCAAAGAGCGTGCAATATCTGATATATTTGAGAAACAAACATACCTTTATCGCCAAAAATATCCACTCCTCGACTTATGTTTTCAGAAAGAGCAGCAATTCGTTCATTACAGCACTCAAGGATCTTGCTCACCTCTTCTGAAGTAAAGTCATCTGCATGAGGAAGAGATACATTTATAAGTTCCGTAAAGATCTCGCTTCCACCCGGAAAACGAATTGCTCCGGATATGTTTTGTGCGATCTTGTTTGTGATGGATTGGCAGAGATATCGAACTTCCTCTACTTCGTGCTGGGAAGGAAGCTTAAGACAAACCGTATCAAGCCAGTATGGTGGAAGATGTGGCTTTCCATTTTTCCAAATAAAACCACCCAACCATTTTTTCTGTTCAAGGGTCAATAAACCATGTGCTCCACAATAAAGCAACCGATTTAATGCGCTTAAATTCTCATCGTTTCTTTGAGCTAAAACAATCAGCTGCTCAACTTCCTTGTAAGACCTATCAGATTTCGTTTCATATCCACTTGCGGATGCCGAAAGTGCTTCGAATGGGTCCGGCAGATCAAGCTGAACATTAAGTCGTTTCAAATCTGGCAAAGGAAAAGTTAGCAGCTGCATAACCAAGTCTTGACGCAGTGCAATCGGATAAAAAGAAATCAGCCTTCTCACCAGCGGTGCAGCATTTAAATAGTGTTCCTTTTGAGGCAACTCATACAGTTTTTTCAAAAAAGCAAGAAGTTTAGCCATCATTTTGTCCGAACACTTGGAGCACAGTTCAGATAAAGCCGTCAGAAGAATCCTTGCTGTCCTTGTCGCAAAGGTATTAGCCCAATGTGTTTTAATTTCATTAAGTTCTGCCTCTGTGCGCAAAACTGCATCCATATAAAACTGGCAACACTCGTCCGCATCTTCTTGTGGCCATGTACTGAGAACACCACGTGTAAGCGCACTTTCCACATATTTTTCTTCATCGGTTCTTACCACGGTCAAGATGGCCCATAAAGGACAATATAACGCAATGCGATCAGCTGCTCCACCAGCAGCCTTTATGTCTTCTACAACATTCCCAAGTCGAAAAGGTACACCTGTTTCTTCACGGAACCTAAGAAAGCTGAACGCAAGAACTCTCTCTTCATCTTCTCCTCCCAAATGCATTGTAGATGAACTCATCCCAAAATCAAAACCCGGTTTGTTCTCATACGTCCGAAAAGGAACCCAATGAGCTTCTAGCCTTGACGTAAAATATTTATTTTCATCCTCCCAATCTACTTCATACTGCCTATGGATCGTCCTGCGGTGTTCGTCTACAAAATCTTGTGAATCATTTTCAAAGTCAATTTCTCCCTTGCTATATGAATGTGCTTGCGAAATATAACTTTGTAATCTCATCATAGGACTTTCCAGTGAAACAAGAAAGGAATCCGGCCGAGTTTGGTGTGCCATCCGCTGTCGCAAGTTAGAAAGAGAATCTTGCAAAAGAGAAAGCGCCGTATCATACTCACCAAGTTCAGCATATAGTGCAGATTTACGTAACGCCCATATAGGTTTGTCCGGTGAAACGTTCCATTTTTTCAGTTTCTGTTGCAATTGCTGAAATTCGTATTGAAAAAACGAATGCAGACATTCTTCCCATTGAAGCTGTTCTTGTTGTTCATCTGTAAGGAACGATTTTATAGTAACTAGTTCTTCATATTTTTTATTCCAGTTTTCTTCATCCCCATGTTCTCGAAAAGATCGAAGCATTGAAAGCAAGATAGAACATTTTTCTGCGCTACGCACATCAGAATTTCTATCAAGAATTTTTTGATACAAATCAATGTCTGCGCTGAAAAGTGGTAAGAGCGCTTTTTCATTCAGCCAGTCGTACTCGTATAGATACTCTATCTCATTTTCAGTGTCAGAATCTTTTTGCGAACACTGTTCAGCCAGAATCGAATGTGTTATAGATAAAAGATGTTTTAATTTTCCTCGATTTAAAGCCGAAAGAGTCACTGTCTTTGGACAGCTTTCACGATTCTTTTTTAAAATCGGAAGTGCTTCTTTGATGGAAGCCGTATGGTTTATATTTCCACCTAAAAGCTGCTCTATTTTCCAATTCTGCCCGGTTACACGGAATTCACTATACGCATTCCAAAGATAGTCCAACGCCTGCTCATAGATAGCATAAGGAGACTCAGCAGAAAAAATCTCGGATAGGTCAACGACAATAATATTCCGCCTATGTAACCACTCCCGCCGAACGTCCGAGACAGATTCATGGCTTAAAAAGTATAGATACGGCGCATTCTCCGCACCAAGATTGTCACGAATCCAACCAATCCAGTTATTGAAATTGGGATCATTCCCTGAAAATCCAATCATACAGAGAGTATTTTCCAACAATGACTGCTGTACGGTATTTACAAATGGGGCAAATTTTTGAGGGTATGTCCGATAGTCCTCTGCCGTAATAATAAAAGGGCGTTGCGAAGGAATGAGCCGTGAAGTTTAATAAGTCTTGTTGTTCCAGAACTGCCCACAAGGTCGTTCTTGTTGGTTACCAGCGTAAATGTTTTCTCTACAAGATTTTTCCCCGCACGTTCAAGAAGCGTATCGTAATTCGTTGTAAAAACATCGCTCCAAGGCAACCGCAAAAGTTTTTCATACAAAGGTGATGGACGATAATCGGCATCTTTTATACTATCTAGAAGAAGGTGATCTAATTCACTACGACCATACGCAATTTCCACACTCTCAGCCAATGCGAGAGGGTCGCTCTGATCGGAATCTCCCAGCTTTTCTCTGAATTTTTGGGCTAATCCATCCCACAATGGAATGTTTGGAACGTCAGATGTTACTTTATCAGCATTACGGCTAAATCCCGACCCAACAAAAAGAGCCGCATGGTGTTCCTGTAAATGCTGGCTAATAAGCTCAAGATAATGTTTAGCAGTTGCGCTCATCAAGATAACCTCCATTTTGTTTTTCACAATCTAGCCACTATAACGCTCCAATCATTGTGGCATGTTTGAATTACGGTATTGCTCTTCAATTTCTTTTATGTTGTAATCCATCAATCCGGGAACGCCCATCTCGCCGCCGCACTCGTTGCAGAAAGCAGCCGTGATCTCAAAAGTATACTCTTTACCCCGAATAGTCTGGTTGATTTTGATTTTCTTCAGGGTGTAGTTTGTTTCTCTGCGGCATTCTGTGCAGAAGTCCTTTTGGTTTTTCATGGCGGCACGCTCCCTTCCGGTTTTACATTCTTTTTTATTATTGTATCCCTACCTTTGTTTTCCGTCAACAATAAAGCCGCTGACAGTCTGCCGCTCGCAGAAACCATCAGTGGGTTTCATGAGTCTTCAAATCCCCTAGACACAAAAAATCGGCACCCGCTTTTCAGCGAGTGCCGATTTTGTTACCCTATAGTGCGCTTTGATTTTTGGCGTAAGTGGCGTAAGTTTGGCGTAAATCCGCTTTTGCGCGCTCCAAAAATCA